>JAFYMJ010000060.1 GCA_017556665.1 Bacteroidales bacterium | reverse complement strand
CCACGCAATTCTAAGATTGCCTTCAGGTGAGACTAGAATGGGATTGGTAACTTGTGGAGCTACTGTTGGTGTTGTATCAAATGCCGATCACAACTTAGAGTCTCATGGTAAAGCAGGACGCAAACGTTGGTTAGGTCGCAGACCTCGCGTTAGAGGTGTTGTAATGAACCCGGTTGATCACCCAATGGGTGGTGGTGAAGGCCGTGCTTCAGGAGGTCTTCCACGTTCAAGAAAAGGCTTACCAGCTAAGGGTTACAAGACTAGAAACCCTAAGAAGACTACTAAGAAGTTTATTATCGAAAGAAGAAAGAAATAACGGAATTAAACTGAATAGAGTATTATGAGTCGTTCAATAAAAAAAGGCCCTTATATTGAGGCAAGCCTAGAGAAAAGAATTCTTGCAATGAATGAGTCAGGCAAGAAAGATGTAGTTAAAACCTGGTCTAGAGCCAGTATGATTTCGCCAGACTTCGTAGGTCACACAGTTGCAGTTCATAACGGAAACAAGTTTATTCCTGTTTATGTTACTGAGAACATGGTAGGTCACAAACTTGGAGAGTTTGCACCAACCAGAACCTTCAAAGGTCACTCGGGTAATCGTAAATAATTTAATGAAACACAGATTACAGTAAAATGGGAGCTCGTAAAAAATTAATGGCCGAGAGGCAAAAAAATATTAAGAAACAGACAGCTATTGCTAAGCTGAATGATGTTCCTACCTCTCCTCGTAAAATGCGTCTTGTAGCAGACAATATCAGAGGTGTTGAGGTTAATCGTGCTTTGGATATTTTAAAATATACAAAGAAAGAGGCTGCTGTTCGTTTGTCAGTTCTTCTACGTTCTGCTATTGCTAACTGGGAGGCTAAAAACGAGGCTGACAGAAAAGAGTTAGAGAATGGTAATGTTGTTGTAACATCTATCATGGTAGGTCAAGGAAGATCTCTTAAGAGAATCAGAACTGCACCTCAAGGTAGAGCTGCAAGAATTAGAAAACGTTCTAACCACGTAACAATTATTGTAGGTAAAAAAGCCGTTAAATCAGAGGAGAAATAATTATGGGACAAAAAACTAATCCAATAAGCAACAGACTTGGTGTTATCCGTGGCTGGGACTCTAACTGGTACGGTGGAACAGACTACGCTGCTAAAATTTTAGAGGATACTAAAATTAGAGAGTACTTAAATGCTCGTTTAGCTAAAGCAAGTCTTTCAAAAATTGTTATTGAGAGAACTCTTAAACTTATCACTGTTACTATTCACACTGCAAAACCAGGCGTGATTATTGGTAAAGGTGGTCAAGAGGTTGACAAACTAAAAGAGGAGTTAAAGAAAATCTCTAACAAAGAGGTTCAAATTAATATCTATGAGGTAAAACGCCCAGAGATTGATGCTAACATTGTTGCTAACAACATTGCTAGACAAGTTGAGGGTAGAGTTTCTTACCGTAGAGCTATCAAGATGGCTATCGCTTCAACTATGAGAGTTGGTGCTGAGGGTATCAAAGTACTTATCCGTGGTCGTCTAGGTGGTGCTGAGATGGCACGTGCAGAGCTTTACAAAGAGGGTAGAACACCTCTTCACACTTTCCGTGCAGATATCGACTATGCTTTGGCTGAGGCAAACACTAAAGTGGGTGTACTTGGTATTAAAGTATGGATCTGTAATGGTGAGGTTTATGGCAAGAGAGATCTTTCTCCTAACGTAGGTGTTAATGCAAACGCAGGTTCAGCTAACCAAGGTGGTAGAAACGATCGCAGAGGCGGCAGAAATGATCGCAGAGGCGGTAACCGCAAAGGTGGCAAACGTGCTAACAAAGAGCAAGAGTAATTTATTGCTATAAATAGTAAAGGAGGCAGCTTTAAAGTTGCCTCTTTTGTTTTTATATACTTTTTGCTATCTTCAAATTATAATTATCCTACCTAATATAGGCCTATGTTTATAGTAATATCTTTAATGTTTCTGGGAATAGCAGCAGGTTATTGTCTTAGGAACTTGTTTTCTTTTACATATATCTCAAAAACCATAATGGTAACAATATATCTGCTGTTGTTTTTCCTTGGTTTGGATATAGGTTTGAATGAGAATATTATAAACAACCTCTCAACTCTGGGGGCTCAGGCTCTCATTATCTCTCTGGCAGCAACTTTGGGGACAGCTCTTGCAGCCCTGTTTGTATTCAAATTCTTTTTTAGAAAAGAGAGGCAGTGGCTTTCAGGCTCAGCCGACAACAATTCTATAGAGAGCAACAATGAGAATAACAATACATCAGACGAGAATAAATTGTCGGAGAAGGGAAATGTATTCAAGATGCTGCAGGGGAGTTTTGTTATTGTTGCATTCTGTATTCTTGGAATCATAATTGGGGTGGCAGATATCCTTCCAGATAGCATCAGTGGGGGAGATATTGCTACGTGGGTGTTATATATGCTTATGATTCAGGTAGGATTAAGCATAGGATCTGATAAGAAACTTAAAGAGATTATTAAAAGCGTCAGCCCAAAAATGATTGTGCTACCTGTTGCTACAATGTTGGGGACTATAATTTTCTCTGCTCTTGCAAGCCTTGTAATAAGTAAATGGTCTATGGCAGACTGCCTGGCTGTTGGATGTGGATTTGGGTAT
>JAFYMJ010000059.1 GCA_017556665.1 Bacteroidales bacterium | reverse complement strand
GCTTAAATTTTAAGGGTTAGTATACTTTCACAGATATTCAAAGTAAGTGAAAAAATATCAGAAATCAAAGAGCTGTCAATCAATTAGTTCTAGCAAACTGTTTACATATGTCAAATCTTTATACAGTCTTGGAACCTTGTTCTGCCCACCAAGTTTGCCTCTGAGCTGCATCCATTTAAAGAATGTCCCTTCCGGAACGGCAACAAGTTCCAACGGTAACATTGTTGCATTATTTTTTCTTTTTGCCTCGTAGTCTGAGTTTACATTTGTAAGTGCAACATCAAGGGCTTTGGCAAAGTCATCAATATTTGCAGGTGGGGTGGAGAACTCAACTACCCATTTATGGTATCCTTTAGAAGACTCTTTTACAAAAACTGGGGCAGCTGTAAAATCCTTTATGTTGCATTTGAATTCTCTGCAGGTTGCAGTAATGGCATTCTCTGCATTGGAAATCATAAGCTCCTCTCCAAATGCATTTATAAAGAGCTGGGTGCGTCCTGTAATAATTAGTCGGTGAGGCAAAACAGAAACAAACTGTACGCAGTCTCCAATAAGGTATCTCCACAAACCTCCAACTGTACTTAGTACAATGGCATAATTTACGCCAGGCTTAACATCCTTTAGGGTTGCAATGTTCCTCTCTTTGCCGCTAAGCACATCATCAAGAATATCCATAGGGATAAACTCGTAGAAGATTCCGTTGTTTACGGTAAGGAGCATTGCTTTAACATTTTCATTGTCCTGGAACGCAAAATATCCTTCAGAGGCGTTATAGTTCTCAAGATAATGCATGTTGCTGCTTGGAATAATTGAGTTGTAAACCTCTCTGTAAGGTTCAAATCCAATTCCTCCATGCATAAAAAGCTCCATATTTGGCCATACCTGGCATATGTTATCTTTGCCGGTATATTCCAGAATCCGTCTTAGCAAAATAAGATTCCAGCTTGGGACACCTGCAAAGTTGGTTACATTCTGTTTGCTGCACTCCTTGCAGATAAGGTCAAGTTTTGTGTTAAAATCCTCTACAAGAGCCGCTTTCCTGCTTGGGGTGCGGAAAAATTCCACCACAGATGGGGAGTTTTTTAAAAGTACAGCAGAAAGGTCTCCAGAGAATATGTTGCCGTTTGATGAGATATCTGGTTTTACACTCCCTCCAAGAGTGAGTGCCTTACCTCCATAAAGATTGCTCTTAGGGTTGTTGTACAGATAAGAGGCAATCATTCTTTTGAATCCTCCAAAATGGTTTATCTGCAGAGAGTCTGGGGTAATTGGAATATATTTGCTCTTGTCTGCACTTGTTCCACTGCTTTTTGCGTACCATCTCACCTTTTGGTCCCACAATACGTAATCCTCTCCATTGCGTAGCCTGTTAATGTATGGAGCAGTAGCGTTGTAATCAAGAATTGGGACATTGCGCCTGAAATCGTCAATGTTCTTAATGGAGTCAAAGTTATGCTCCTTGCCAAAAGCGGTATTTGTACCTCTTCTTATAAGCTCCTTAAACCAATACTCCTGATAAGCATATGGGTTATTACGGGTAATATCAATTTCTTTAATGAAATTGCTGTAGAACTTAAGGTATATAGAGTTCAGTAGTGACATGGCAATAAGTTTTAAGCAAAGACCTGATGCAGTACATCAAGCGATTTTATATCTATATTGTTCCCAAGGTGGAATGAGAGATATTCAATAATGTGTTTGGCAAAATTCAATCTGATTTCTCCACTAACCGGGATGGGAGTATTGTTGTATTTTAAAGTTTCAAGATTTGTAGATGGGGTATTCATAATTACATGCAGCAGCAAGGACTCCTCTTTATCCAGTACCCTGTTTTCCACTTTCATTATCCCGACAGATGGGATAAACTTTGCAGATACAATGTCAAAAACAGGAGTTTGCGGGGAGTAATTGTCTAAAGGCATATATCCCAATATCTTGCACAGGTGAGTGATAAAGTGGATATGAAAGTTTGAGATCCCCGATGATGTATGTTCAAGTATCTGTACAGAAGAACTTATAAAGCTGTACAGTACAGAATTGGGCTCAGTCTCCTTTACACATTTATACAATAGTTCGCTAAGGAACATACTTATTGTACTCTTGTATATATCACTCCTTAAAGTCTGCAATCCGTAGGGGGCAGAAATTTCTTTAATTGTTGGCATAGAAGAGCCCCCACTATGGTATGTAACTACATCCAGAATGTTCAGTTTATGCAGTAAAGCCAAATTGTTCCCCTTTTTGGGTGCTCTGTAGTAGAGAGCTTGCCTGCCATATAAAGAGCTGTAGCATTGTACAACAATGCCACTGTCGCCGTGCTTTATGGTGTGAAGAACAATTATCTGACTTTTGGTAAGCATATGGGCTCCAAATAATTATTTTATGCAACTGTTAAGATATTCAGAGAGTTTTCTCATTGCTTTTCCTCTATGAGAAATAGCATTCTTCTCTTGTAGGGTAAGTTCTGCCATCGATTTTCCGTTACATTCGCATGGAAGAAAAACAGGGTCATATCCAAAACCTTGGTCACCACGCTTCTGGCAAGCAATCTCCCCTTCACATATCCCCTCAAAGGTTGTAACCTTACCATCCATTATAAGGGCAATGACTGTTCTGAATCTGGCACTTCTTTTAACAGGGGCACCATTTCTCTCAGATGCCGCCTCAAGTTCTGCAAGAAGTTTCTCCATATTGGCCTCCGATCCTTTGCTTGGCCCTGCATATCTGGCAGAATACACTCCAGGGGCACCTCCAAGGGCGTCTACCTCAAGTCCAGTATCGTCGGCGAAGCAACTTTTACCAAGCTTATTCCATAAATATTGGGCCTTCTCAAGGGCATTTGACTCCAAGGTATCTCCATTTTCTGGAATTTCTTCTGTAATGCCAAGATCTTTTGGCATAATTAGTGTAAATGATTTACCAAGGGCATTACCAGCCTCGGTTGCTTTGTGTGCGTTACCGGTTGCAAATACAATATCCATATAATTTTAAATAAAATATTGCACCAAAGTTACTAAAAGTTTACTTTTGTAATACATACATTTGATACTATGGGAATAATAATGACACCAATAAAGAAAATTTTATTTACAGCAGTTTTAGCGGTAAGTCCAGTGATATTATTTGCTCAAAGCAAAGAGTTTAAAGTTTCCCAATCACTGGAGATCCAATATGATATACTAAAGGAGCTGAACAAATCTTTTGTAGATACGCTTGATATTCCAAAACTTATGAATACAGGCATTGTAGCAATGCTTGAATCCCTTGATCCATATACCGTATATATGCCAGAGGAGGATGAAGAGGAGCTTACTATGCTAAGGACTGCAAGTTATGGCGGTATTGGTTCAATAATAAGAAAAATAGATTCTCTGGGAGTGCTTATTACAACCCCATACAAAGGGTCGCCTGCAGTTAAGTTTGGTCTTGAGCCGGGAGATGTGATTGAGAAGATAAACGGG
>JAFYMJ010000058.1 GCA_017556665.1 Bacteroidales bacterium | reverse complement strand
TCTGATTAATGAAAATCCTACATTTGTTCAGCTTTTAGGAATGTGTCCTACACTTGCAGTAACAACAAGCTTAAAAAATGGTATAGGTATGGGTTTATCTGCAACTGCTGTATTGATTGCATCAAATGCTCTGATTGCTCTTTTGAGAAAAATAATTCCTGAAAAAGTGAGAATTGCGGCATATATTGTTATTATTGCGGCATTTGTTACAATAATTGAAATGCTTTTAAATGCATATTTACCGTCATTAGCTTCGGAATTGGGCATATTTATTCCGCTAATTGTTGTTAACTGTATTGTTCTAGGTAGAGCAGAGGCTTTTGCTTGTAAAAATTCAGTTTTGGATTCTGCTTTGGATGGTATTGGCATTGGATTAGGTTTCTCACTATCACTAACAGTTATTGGTTTTGTTAGAGAGTTGTTGGGTGGCTTGTCTGTATTCAATACAAAACTATGTGATGGCGACGGTATGTTGGCATTTGTTTTGGCCCCAGGTGCATTCATAGCTTTAGGTTATCTAATGGTATTGTTTAACAAGGCTCAAGGCAAAAAATAATTTAAAAACAGAAGATTATGGAATATATACTAATTATAATTTCTGCTGTATTTGTAAATAACATCTTATTGTCTCAATTCTTGGGCGTTTGTCCATTCTTGGGAGTATCAAGCAAAGTATCTACAGCAGCAGGTATGTCTGGAGCAGTTTGCTTTGTTATGGCAGTTGCAACTTTAGCAACTTGGTTAATCCAAAACTATGTGTTGGTTCCATTAGAGATACAGTTCATGCAAACAATTACCTTTATTTTGGTAATTGCAGCACTTGTACAAATGGTAGAGATTATCCTTAAGAAAATCAGCCCTTCATTATATCAGGCTTTAGGTATTTTCTTACCATTGATTACTACAAACTGTGCCGTATTGGGAGTTGCAATTCTAGTGGTTTCAAAAGAGTTTACTTTTGGTGGTGACCCTCATATGCTTAACCTTATTGAGTCTGTTGTATATGCTATTGCAAGTGCATTAGGCTTTGGTTTGGCAATGGTTCTATTTGCTGGTTTAAGAGAGCAAATGGAGTTGAATGATATCCCTAAAGCATTCAAAGGTCTTCCTATAGCTTTAATTACTGCAGGTATCCTTGCAATGGCATTCATGGGATTCTCTGGTCTAGTATAATTTAAAGATTACATATGGATAAAAATAAGGCATTGAACCAGATTCTTAATACCTTGGAGATAGAGGCCCTTTTAAGGGAGGGTAAATTGGAGCAGGCATATGACCAACTTCATCTTTTGTTGGACAAAGAGCCTGGAAATTCCCATGCATGGTATCTTTTAGGTGGAATCTATCGCAGGCAGCAACTTTGGGGAGAGGCCATCAACGCTTATAACAAAGCTAAGATGATTGAACCGAACGGTCCTGCAGCGGTGGCAATAGAGTCTATATATGAAATTTTGAATTTCAGGAACACAGACCTTATGAATCCGTAAACAATAAGGGGTTGGCAATTGCCAACCCCTATTTTTTTACAGTTTAAAGAACTTGCAGAACTCCCAAAGGACAACTCCCAATGATACAGAAATATTCAGGGAGTGTTTGGTTCCAAACTGAGGTATCTCTATAACATTATCACTCATATCAACCACCTCTTGTTGTACACCTTTAACTTCGTTGCCAAATATAAGGGCGTATTTTCCATTTCCCCCCTCCAACAATTCATCCTTTACATTGTTAAGTTTTATTGAATCTACAGCTTGTTCTATACTTATAATAGTGTAGCCTTGTTCTTTTAGAACAGCTACAGCATCTGTTGTCTCTTTAAAATATTCCCAGTCAACAGAAAACTCTGCCCCTAATGCAGATTTATGTATTTCTGCTGTTGGCGGGGTTGCACATATGCCACACAGCACAATCTTTTCTATAAAAAAAGAATCTGCGGTTCTGAACGCCGCCCCAATATTATGCTGGCTTCTTACATTATCCAGAACAACAGTAATATTGAGTTTCTTTGCCTCTTTGTATTGTTGTTCAGATATTCTTCCCAGTTCGTTATTCTTTAGTTTCCTATGCATTTTAATTTTATCTAGAGCCACAAAGTTAAACTTTTGTTATGGTTTATTATAAAAAATCTTAAATTTGTACTGCTCATTAAAAATGATAGAAACTTAAAATAGATATTATGAAACAAGATCTTCAAATTTCTGAATTGTTAAAGAAAGAAGAAAACAGACAACTTAATGGTATTGAGTTGATTGCTTCAGAGAACTTTGTTTCCAATCAAGTTTTGGAAGCATTAGGTTCTGTATGTACAAACAAGTATGCAGAGGGTTATCCTGGAGCAAGATATTATGGTGGATGTGAGGTAGTTGACCAGATTGAACAATTGGCAATTGACAGACTAAAAGAGTTATTTGATGCAGAGTATGCAAATGTGCAACCACACTCTGGTGCACAGGCCAATATGGCTGTTATGATGGCTTGTATTAAACCAGGTGATACATTTATGGGTTTGGATTTGTCTATGGGTGGTCACTTGACCCATGGTTCTCCTGTTAACGTTTCTGGTATGCTTTACAATGCAGTTGCATATGGTTTGAATAAGGAGACAGGTCTGATTGATTATGACGATATGGAGCAAAAGGCTATGGAGCATAAACCAAAACTTATTATTGGTGGAGCTTCTGCATATTCAAGAGAGTGGGATTGGGAGAGAATGCGTTCTATCGCCGACAAAGTAGGAGCTATTTTCTGGGTAGATATGGCTCACCCTGCAGGTCTTATTGCAGCAGGCCTTTTAAAGAACCCAGTTAAATATGCACATATTGTAACCTCTACAACACATAAAACATTAAGAGGTCCAAGAGGTGGTATTATTCTTTTGGGTAAAGATTTTGAGAATCCGTTTGGTATCAAGACTCCTAAGGGTGCAATAAAAATGATGTCTGCAGTATTGAACTCAAGTGTGTTCCCTGGAATCCAAGGTGGTCCGCTAGAGCACTGTATAGCAGCAAAAGCTGTTTCTTTCTATGAGGCCTTGCAACCAGAGTTTAAGGAGTATCAGATTCAGGTTCAGAAAAATGCTAAAGCTATGGCAGAGGCATTCATTGCAAAAGGGTATCATGTTGTATCGGGAGGAACAGACAACCACGTTATGCTAATAGACTTGCGTACCAAATTCCCTGAACTTACAGGTAAGGTTGCAGAGAAAGCATTGGTTTCGGCAGACATTACCGTTAACAAGAATATGGTTCCATTCGATAGCCGTTCTCCTTTCCAGACATCTGGTATTAGAGTTGGTACACCAGCTATTACATCAAGAGGTCTTGTAGAGAAAGATATGCCTGTTATTGTAGATTTGGTGGATAAGGTTCTAAGTGATCCAGAGAACGAGGCCGTTTTGGATGAGGTTAGAGTGAAGGCTCGTGAGCTAATGAGTGGCAGACCGCTTAACGCATGGTAAGAAAGTAACAATTTTATAATAATTCAGGAGGGAAATCACGCAGATTTCCCTCTTTTTTTATCTATTTTTTAGCATATTGTTGTCTTTTAGGAGGTTATTCCAAATATCTTTTTTATAATCAGGCTCATCTAGTGGAAAAATATTATATTTGCGAGATTTTATTGAATAATTATTAACAAAATAACGCTATTTGCTAACAAAACGTAGTGTGCGGCAAATAGTTGTTGCGGATTAAAAATTTTAACTCTCATAGGGAGAGGCACACTACATAAATGAAATAATGAATATAGTAAAGAAAACCATCCAATTGACAGATGGTAGAACAATTGAGATTGAGACAGGTAAGTTGGCAAAACAAGCCGATGGTTCTGTTGTAGTTAGAATGGGTAACACAATGCTTCTTGCTGCTGTTACTTGTGCAAAAGATGCAAAAGATGACGTGGATTTTATGCCTCTTCAAGTAGATTACAAAGAGAAATTTGCTGCTGCAGGCCGTTTCCCTGGTGGTTTTATGAAAAGAGAGGGAAAAGCGTCAGATTCAGAGATTCTGGTAGCACGTTTAATTGACCGTGCTCTAAGACCTCTATTTCCAGATGATTTCCACGCAGAGGTTTTTGTAACAGTTAACCTTATATCGGCTGAGAAAGATATTCAACCAGATGCTTTGGCTGGTTTGGCTGCATCTGCTGCAATTGCTGTTAGTGACATTCCTTTCAATGGTCCAATTTCTGAGGTTAGAGTTGCAAGAATAAATGGTGAGTATTGTATAAATCCTCCGTTCTCACAAATGGATAAGGCAGATTTGGATATTATGGTTGCTGCAACAATCGATAATATTATGATGGTTGAGGGTGAGATGAAAGAGGTGAGTGAGGCTGTAATGTTAGGTGCAATCAAATTTGCTCACGAGGAGATTAAGAAGCAATGTCAAGCTCAATTGGAGCTTATGGAGGCAGTTGGCAAGACTCAAAAGAGAGAGTACTGTCATGAGACCAACGATGAGGCTTTAAGAGCTGCTTGTCATGAGTTCTGCTATAACAAATGTTATGAGATAGCTAAAGGTGGTACAAGCAAGCATGAGAGAGGAGAGGCGTTTGCTGCTGTTCACCAAGAGTTCCTTGAGACAATTCCAGAAGAGGAGAGAGATGAGAAAGCCTTTATGGTTGGAAGATATTTCCACGATGTAGAGAAAGAGGCTATGCGTAATATGATTCTTGATGAGGGAATCAGACTTGACGGCAGATCTACAACTCAAATCCGTCCTATCTGGTGTGAGGTTGATTATTTGCCATGTGCTCATGGTTCTGCAATCTTTACCAGAGGAGAGACCCAATCTCTTACAACTGTTACTCTAGGTACCAAGATGGATATGAAAGAGATGGACGAGGTGCTTGTTCAAAGTACAGAGCCATTTGTACTTCACTATAATTTCCCTCCATTCTCTACTGGTGAGGCAAAAGCTGCAAGAGGTATTGGAAGAAGAGAGATTGGTCATGGTAACTTGGCATTCAGAGCTCTTAAACCAATGGTTCCTACAGGTGAGGAGAATCCATATGCAGTAAGAGTTGTGTCAGATATCCTTGAGTCCAACGGTTCATCTTCTATGGCAACAGTTTGTGCCGGTACATTGGCACTAATGGATGCAGGTATTAAAATTAAGAAACCTGTTTCAGGTATTGCTATGGGTCTTA
>JAFYMJ010000057.1 GCA_017556665.1 Bacteroidales bacterium | reverse complement strand
TTCGTGTGAAAAAGATAAAGAGCACTATATGGGAATGATTCAGACCTATTTTGTTCTAACAAATGCTATGATGACCCTTTCCCGCGGATACAATGGATTTGTAACTCTAACTGTTGGCAAGTGTTACATTTTCTGTTTGGCTGCAGTTGCAATAGGCTCATCATTAGGTGCATGGGCTTTCAGCCGTATTCCAGGAAACAAATTCCCCTATGTAGTTTATGGCTATATAGGAGTAAGTGGATTTATTATTTTATGCAGTGCAATGTAAATTATTCTTCCCGATAAATACATTAACTTTGAAGGAAAAAATCAATATATTATGAAAAGGATATCAATGCTGTTTATACTGTTGCTGGCAGTGAGTACTGCTTTTGCACAGCTTAACCTTAAAATAATGAGTTATAATGTGCGCAACGGTAAAGGGATGGATGGAGTGCATAACTTACAAAGAGTAGCAGATGCTATAAACAGATCCAAGGCAGATATAGTTGCTGTTCAGGAGTTGGACAGCATGACCAACAGAAGTGGCAAGAAGTATGTGTTGGGTGAAATAGCAGCCCTTACAAATATGCATCCAGAGTATTTTCCGGCAATTGAGTTTAATGGCGGTAAATATGGAATAGGTATCCTTTCTAAGAAAAAGCCAATTTCTGTAAAGGGGTATAATCTTCCAGGCAGAGAAGAGAAAAGGGGTATTCTGGTAGCAGAATTCAACCAATTTTTATTTGCCTGTACCCACCTTTCTCTTACAGAGGAGGACAGGATGGCCTCACTGGAGATTATCGGGAAGATTGCAAAAGAGAGCAAAAAACCTTTTTACCTTGCAGGAGATTTGAATGCAGTGCCTAATTCCCCTTTTATAAAGGAGTTGGAGAAGGATTTTGAAATTTTGAGCAATCCAAAAGAGTTTACTTTTCCGGCAGATGTGCCAAACAGAACTCTTGATTACATTGCTGTTTGGAAGGGAAATGCTCCAAGATATAGAGAGGTTGCAGCACAGGTGGTTGAAGAGGGGATGGCATCTGATCACAGACCTATTGTGGCAGATTTGAAAATGGCTTTTCAGGAGGGGGAGTGTAAGGATTACAAGTGTGAAATTGACGGAATTGAGAGAAGCTATAAACTGTATCTTCCAAATAATATAAAGCCGGGCGCTCCACTTGTTATAGTGTTGCATGGTTATGGAGCAATACCTGAGCATGTAGAGAACAAAGGGTTTGGTGCGGCTGCAGACAAATATGGATTTGCAGTGTGTTATCCTTTGGGTACAAATGATGGCAGAGGAAATCCGTGCTGGAATGTGGGATATCCGTTTCAGGAAGATATGAAAGTTGATGATGTCTCTTTCCTATGCAAACTTGCAAAAAAACTGCAGAAAGAGCATAATTTAAGTAAAAAGAACACATTCTGTAGCGGAATGTCAAACGGAGGTGAGATGTGTTATTTGCTGGCTTTTTGCGGTCAGAAAACCTTTAAGGCTGTTGCTCCAATAGCGGGACTTACAATGGCATGGATGCCTTTGGCTTATGGCAGTTCAAGAGCTATTCCGTTATTTGAAATTCATGGTACAGAAGACAGAGTTTCTGAGTGGACAGGTGATATGGAAAATAAAGGGGGATGGGGAGAATACCTTTCTGTTCCCGATGCAGTAAACTACTGGGTAAGCAATAATGGCTGCTATAATGCAGAAGTGGGAGAGATGCCTTTAAGATACCCAGACTCCCATAAAGTTATAACACACAAATACTCAGGGGCCAATAAGACACCTAAGGTGTGGTTATATGAAGTGGTGGGAGGTGTGCACTCCTGGTTTAACGAGGATATGGATACAGCAGATGAGGTATGGAAATTTTTTGAGCAATATTTATTTTAAGATTATCTGAA
>JAFYMJ010000003.1 GCA_017556665.1 Bacteroidales bacterium | reverse complement strand
CCTTTCTGCAAAAGAGCTGCAGTTTTCATGGTCTCCCTCATGTCAAGATTATTGGATGATCCATTTCCGTCAGTACCCAAAGTAACATTTATACCCCTCTCTTTCAACTCATTATATAGGAATTTATATCCCGATGACAACTTTAGATTTGAGTTTATATTATGTACTGGAGTTACTCCATATTTTGCCATAATATCCATATCATTATTGCTCAACCACACACAATGTGCTGCAATTACCTCTGGCCCAAGAACGCCCAACTTTTCCAAATGCTCAAAAGGAGAACAGCCATTAAGCTCTACACTGTCTGCATTCTCTTTTGCTGTTTCAGAAACATGGATATGGACCTTAAGTCCTTTTTCCCTTGCAAAATTACTGCACCATTTTATAAGTGAATCAGATACTGAGTATGGGGCGTGAATACCTACACACAAGGTGTTCAATTCGTCCCAGTTTTGTGAATCCTTGTAGATTCTCTCAAATTCAGACTTAATGAAATCACTCTTGCTCTCATCCTTCATATCAAGTGCAACGTGTGCCTGTACAGACCTTATACCCATCTCTGCCACTGCTCTTGATGTAACATCAACTCTCCAGTATTGGTCAAGGAAACAGGTTGTTCCTGTTTTAATCATCTCAACGCAGGCAAGTTTAGTTCCCCAATACAATAATTCATCATCAAGTCTTGGCTCAATTCTCCATACATCCTGTAACCAGTCCATTAAGCTTGAATCCTCATTGAATCCACGCATAAGTGTCATCCCTGAGTGGGTGTGCATATTAATGAATCCGGGGATTGCCGCTTTACCTTTACAGTCAACAACCTCAAGATTATCCAATCCGTCTGTATCTATACTATCCGATATGGCAGATATAACCTTTCCCTCTATCAATATATTCTTAATATCACCATTAAGATATATATCCTTTAACAATATTCTGTTCATAATTAATCCATATTTTAACAAAACTAACAAAAAAAATTCGTATTTTAGACATTAAATAACAGTTAATATGAATTTTGTTTGGTTAGATATAAACGCATCCTGGTCGCACTCTTCTTTGGCTTTACCTGCCCTACATGCACAGTTGGACAGCAACACAAAAAATGAGTGTAACTGGCAAGTGGTTAGAGGGACCATCAAAAGTGACATTGCCTCTATAATTGAACAGACAATACAAACACAGCCAACATATATCTTTGCAACCTGCTGGTTATTCAATAACAATTATATAAATGAAGTGTTATGCAGGGTTAATGCAATCTGCAAACCCAAAGGAATATTTTTGGGCGGACCTGAATTTTTAGGCAACAATAAAGAATTCCTTAATGCAAGACCTTATATAACAGCAGTTTTTAAAGGCGAAGGAGAAGAGATGTTCCCTGCTTTTGTAAAAAGCCTATTACTTGACAACAACAAATGGAAAGAGATTCAGGGGTGGGAATATATAGAGAATGGGTTATACCATTCGTCGGGAGAAGAAGTAGTAAAAGATTTTGCCAGCCTTAATACCCCAGAGGAATCTGAATTGTTTTCTTGGGACAAATCCTTTGTACAACTTGAAACCTCAAGGGGTTGCTTTAACAGTTGCAAATTTTGTGTAAGCGGCATCTCAAAAGCTCCAGTTCAGGATTTGCCAATAAGTTCAATACAAAACAGACTTGATACAATTGTAAGTAAAGGGATTAAGGAAGTTAGAATTTTAGACAGGACTTTTAATGCCAACCCAAAGAGGGCTAAAGAATTTATAGACCTGGCAGCAAAATATAAATCAAAACTTAAATTCCATCTGGAAATTCATCCGGCGTTAATTAGGGGTGAGTTTAAAGAAGTGCTTGAGACTGTACCAGAGGATCTTCTACACGTAGAAGCAGGGATACAATCTTTGCAGGAGAATGTACTTACAGCATGCAGCAGAATAGGCTCCAACCAAAAAGCCATTGAGGGACTAAAATATCTTTTATCAACTAATAAATTTGAAGTTCACGCAGATCTTATTGCCGGACTTCCCGAGTATTCTTATAAACAGTTGATTAAAGACACAATCTCATTAATGGAAATTGGTCCCCATGAAATTCAGCTTGAGAGTCTGAAACTCCTTGCCGGAACATACTTTAGAAACAACAGCGAGTCTCTTGGGATTGAATACTCCCCTACTCCTCCATACGAAGTCCTTAAGACCAAAGATATTTCATATAAAGAGATTTCTAAGGCAATGACACTATCTAAAATACTTGATTTCTGGTATAACGATTCAAGATGGAGAAATCTCTTTAAGAAAATAATTTGCAAAGAGAATGACCTTTTGGAAGAGATGGTTTGTTATTTACACGGAACAGAGTATATAACACAGCCTCTGAGTCTGGAATCAAAGGGAATATTGTTATACAGATTCTGCAAAGAGAAAGCTGCACATTTCCTTAAAGATGTAGCCTTGGAGTGGATAAAAAACGGACTTTCAATAAACAAAGAACCCGCCGAACTGTTCAAGCAGTGGCATTTTAAAGATTCAGATATTGAAAATCCTGTCTTTGACAAAGACAACATAAGAAACAAGTATTACTACCTTATTACAGAGAGTCAGATACACTGGTTTATATTCAATAAAGAAATAGAAAGAATAGCTCCAATAAGATATTATATTCAGGAATTATGATTACAAGAGAGTTAATTTCGCCAAAAAGCATTGTAGTAGTTGGAGGGTCCGATGACACAACAAAACCAGGAGGAAATGCAGTCAAAAATCTACTGGATACAAAATATAATGGCCAATTATATGTTGTAAACCCCAAAAGTTCTGTTGTACAAGGCCTTAAGTCGTACAACAATGTATCAGACATTCCGCAAACAGAATGCGCAATTCTTGCAATTGCAGCAAGATACTGTCCGGAAACAGTAAGGATTCTTTGCAGAGACAAAGGGTGCAGAGCCATAATTATATTTTCTGCAGGTTTTGGAGAAGATTCACCACAAGGGGCAGCTTTGGAGAAAGAGATTGTAGAGATTGTAAATGAATATGGAGCAGCACTTATAGGGCCAAACTGCATTGGAGTAATCACAAAT
>JAFYMJ010000056.1 GCA_017556665.1 Bacteroidales bacterium | reverse complement strand
CTACAGCAATTATCCAAATGATGTGGATCCATTTGCCCATATGGTAAAAAGTTTTGGTGCAGATGCTGGCGTTGAAATGGAAATTACAGATTTGGCAAAGGCTCTTCCAAGCAAGTTTGAGTTTGTGATATTTGATGCATGCCTGATGGGTGGAATTGAGACATTCTATGAACTTAAAGACTCTGTAAATTATGTTATAGCATCTCCTACTGAGATTCTTACAGACGGATTCCCATACTCAGAAATATCTGAGCATATGTTCTCAACTCCAGTAAATGCAAAAGCCATTGCCACAGAATTCTATGAGTATTACAACAATATGTCAAATCTTGACAGGTCTGCCACTATAGCAGCAGTAAATACTTCTGAGCTAAACAATGTTGCCGCAGAGGCCAAGATAATATTTGACAAATACAGGAGTGGGATTCAAAATGTAGATATCCAGAACATACAACGCTACTATAGAGGCAATAAGCACTGGTTCTTTGATTTGGGAGACTTTATATCACAACTTGCCCCTACAGAAGATGACGCATTCAAAATTGCTATGGATAGAGCTGTAATATACAAGGCTGCAACTGACAAATTCCTTGACGTGAAAATAGACCCTTTAAAGTTTAGCGGTATAAGTACATATATTCCACTTGCTCCTCCCGACAATACATTAAACGAGTTCTACAAAAAATTCAAATGGAATATTGATTCAGGTTTTATCCAATAACAAATAAAATATAAGAGGGCTGCCCAAAATATAAGGACAGCCCTCTTGATTTTAACTAACTAACAATACTATTTTTCAAAAAATCTCTTGTATAAACCTTGGAACACTTGTCCATGTCTAGCCTCATCCTTACACATTTCGTGTACTGTATCGTGAATAGCGTCTAAGTTCAATTGTTTAGCTTTAGTTGCAATTCTCTTCTTGTCTGCACACGCACCGCTCTCTGCCTCCATTCTCTTCTTAAGATTTGTTTTGGTATCCCATACAACCTCACCAATCAACTCAGCAAATTTAGCTGCGTGCTCTGCCTCTTCCCAAGCAATTCTCTTATATGCCTCTGCAATTTCTGGATAACCCTCTCTATCTGCTTGACGGCTCATAGCCAAATACATTCCAACCTCTGAACATTCACCTACAAAATGTGCTTGCAAACCTTCCCAAACCTCTGCATCACAACCTTGTGCCACACCAATTCTATGCTCATCTGCCCAAGTAAGACCACCCTCAGTCTCCTCCATCTCTTTAAATTTGCTTGCTGGAACTTTACAAACTGGACATTTCTCTGGAGCTGCATCACCCTCGTGAACATAACCACATACTGTGCAAATAAATTTCTTTTTCATAGCTTTCTATATTTTAAATTTATGTTTTACTTAATTAGAATTATTATTATCTAATACAAAGTTAAAATAAATTTCTTAAATCCTAGTAAAGGTAACAAAAATTTAACAAAAAATTTGAGTAAAATTTGTAATTCTTTGTCAATCAAAATAAAAATATTACCTTTGCCGCTCACAAAAAAGGATGAGAAGCCTTTTTTGGTGCAATGGGGTCTGGAAAGCCCAGACTGAGTAACACATTTTTAAATTTTTACATAATGCAAACACTTTCATTAAATGCAACTGCCAGAACAATTGGCAACAAGCAATCATTAAAACAACTTCGTAGAAACGAGGAAGTTCCAGGTGTAATCTACGGCCATGGCATGGAGAATGTAAACTTTGCCATCAGTGCTAAAGAGCTTAAAAAAATCACTCACACTCCTAACTCTTACATTCTAGATGTAAACGTAGGCGATAAAGTTTACAAATGCGTATTCCACGATGTACAATACCATCCTGTAACTGATGAGGCTCTTCACGTAGACCTATTGGCTATCAACCCAGAGAAACCTGTTACTATTGATGTTCCAGTTGTTATTGTTGGTAACTCAGAGGGTGTTAAACAAGGTGGTAAACTTATGGTTTCAGCTAGAAAACTTAAAGTTTCTGCTATGTTGGAGAACCTTCCTGATACTCTTGAGGTAGACATTACTACATTGGCATTAGGTAAGACTATCGTTGCTGGTAGCCTATCTTATGAGAATGTTAACATTGTTTCTCCTAAGAGCACTATTATTTGCGCAGTTAAGATGACTCGTGCAGCTCTAGGTGCTGCTGCTGCCGCTGCTGCTGCTGCAAGAAAATAGTAAAAATCTGATTGATAAAGTGAGGGTATGAATTTTTTGATCGTAGGATTAGGAAATATTGGCGTTGAATACGCAAATACCCGCCACAATATTGGTTTTAAGGTATTGGATGCATATGCAAAAGCGTCCAATACCTCTTTTATTTCTGGCAGGTACGGCTCTACAGCAGAGGTATCCCTTAGAGGACACAAACTTACGCTGTTAAAGCCATCTACATACATGAACCTTAGTGGTAAGGCAGTCAACTACTGGATGCAGAATTTAAAAATCAAACAGGAAAATATTCTTATAGTACTGGATGATCTTGCACTACCTTTTGGACAACTTAGAATGAGGAAGAAAGGGAGCAATGGCGGTCATAATGGTCTAAAGAATATAGATGAGTGTTTGGGCAATAATGAATACTGCCGCCTTAGAGTTGGCATTAGCGACAATTTTGCAAAAGGACACCAGGTTGATTATGTTCTGGGCAAATGGACAAGCGAAGAAGAAAAGGAGCTTCCATTCATAGAAGATAACGCAATAGCTGCAATTAAAGCTTTTGTATCTTTAGGTCCCGACAGAGCAATGAACATAGCAAATACAAAACCCAAAAAAGAGGAATAAAAAAAGAGGCCAGATGGCCTCTTTTCATTTTATTTCTTTTTGCTCTTTCCTTTTTTACCTTTAGCAGGTTCTTCTGCCTTAGGCTCCTCCTTCTTGAACAGCCCTTCTCTACTCAACAAATGGTCCAAATTTGACAATCCATAAAGGACAATTGCATTACACGCCGATGCATGTTCCATATACTCTGGAATACTCTTATTATACAAGTCCCTGTCTGTATGCCAGATTTCACGATAGTTAAAATTGTACCCTTTAGGATCTCCAAGATTGAATGAGATTGTAGGAATTCCATTAATCTGAAAATAAGCGTGATCTGAGCCACCAGCACTTTTTGGAAGTGGACGAGGCTCGCCCTCTCTCTTTTTAACCTTAAATGGGAAATCTGGATTAACCCTGTTTATTGGCTCACAGACTTTAACAAAATCATCATACATTGCCGGTGGAACAGTTACAGATAGGGGAACTGTAGGGCCTCCATCTCGGTTAAAGTAGTTTGAAATCTTTGGCCATTTTGTAGTATCACTTAAAACAAAATACTTGCTGCCCAACAATCCAAACTCCTCCCCTGCCCATAAGGCAAACAGGATAGTCCTTTTTGGCTTTGCTCCCGACAATGCCAACATTCTTGCAGCTTCCATTGTTGGGGCAACACCTGTACCACAATCCACTCCACCTGTTGCAACATCAAATGCATCCAAGTGGCCTCCACATATCACATATTCGTCGGGATACTCAGAACCTTTAAGGACACCTATAATATTATGGTATTTTACAGGGCCCATTTTAAAATGGTTCCTTATATCAAACTCCAACATGAAGAACTCACCCCTATTAACCATATCCTCTATAATCTTGTATTGGGCCTCATCCAATTTAATGTCTGGAACGGTTGGAAGGGTTTCAAATGTCATTTTCTCTACGTTCTTTCTATCGTATAAGGTGGTAATTGGAACTTTTGCACTCTGAATGATTCCAAGGATACCTGCCTCAACCATTTCCTTATAGAAAGTTGCAGGCTCATCTGTACGTTTTTCTTCAATTGCTTTTGCCCTTTTAGCTTCTCCTTCCTCTGAATAGTCAATTGGCCATCCTGAACTTTGGCCAGTGATAAGAACCCAGGCTCCTTTAAGAGTTTTTTTCATTCTCTCAAATTGAAATTTTGTCTTAGGCTCCTTTACTACATGACCTCTTTGTATACCAACTGTACCAGATGTATATGAAGGAGTAGTAAAATGAAGTGTCATATTGTTGCCACCTATCATTCTGCCAAACCATGGTCCTCTGTTAAAGCCAACAGGAAGTTCACCCACCTCTTGTCTTATAACTTCAAGTCCCCATTTCTTGAACATATATTCGCACCAGTCAGCTGCATTATCATATGCATCAGAACCAATTGGTCTGCCACCAAATCTGTTGCACAACACATTAAGGTGGTCCATTGTCTGGTTATCATTCTGGGCAATTTCTATAATCTTTTCAATAACTTTATCATTCTCTACCTGTGCAAATGCAGTTACACCTACCAGAACAGAGAACAAAAGGGTAACGATTGATACTCTTATCTTATGCATATTCCTTTATTTATTTTTCTCTTCTTACTCTTCTTGCTACAGATGTAAATACCTCATAAGGGATAGTTCCCAAAATGTTTGCTACTTCATTTGCAGATGGCTCTTCACCAAATAATGTAACTGTATCTCCTACTTTTGCATCTACCCCTGTAATATCTATCATACACATATCCATACAAATATTTCCAATTGTTGGAACACGTTTGCCATTAAGCATAAATTTTACATTTCCTCTTCCCAAGTGTCTGTTTATACCATCTGCATATCCTACTGGGATTGTTGCAATCTTAATTGGTTGAGGAATCTTTCCATGTCTGCCATATCCAACAGTACCATCTTCTGGAACAAGCTCCTTAATTTGAAGAATATCACATTTGAATGAAGCTGCAGGTTTTACCAAAGCCTGATCTACAGCACTAATTCCATAGATACCTACACCAAGTCTTACCATATCCATTTGGTACTCAGAGAATCTCTCAATACCAGCAGAATTCAGTATATGATGGATTGGCTTATAACCTAAAGCGGCATCAATTTGAGGTGCCATTTTATTGTAAAGGGCAATTTGGCCCAAAGTAAACTCATTGTGCTGAGGATCGTCAGATGCTGCCAAGTGAGAGAAAATGGATTTTACCTCAACTCTTGGTTTTGATTTTAGGAAATCAAGTAAAGCTGGCAACTCATTTTCCATAAATCCCAATCTATGCATACCTGTATCCAATTTAATATGAACTGGATATGATGCAATATTTCTACCCTCAAGATATGAATTGAAAAGTTTAAGAGCTTCCAATGATGGTATAGATGGTTCAAGATAATGGTTTACAATATCCTCAAACGCATCTACTCCTGCTGTTAAAACAATGATAGGGGTTTTTATACCATTCTGTCTTAATTCTACACCCTCCCATGGATGCGCAATACCAAAATAATTTGCACCAGCCTCTTCCATAGTTTTTGCAAACTCAACTGCACCATGGCCATATGAATTTGCCTTAATTAGAATCAACATTTTTGTTGAATCATTAATTTTAGATCTAAAATATCTGTAGTTGTGCAAAATATTCTCTTTGTGCAACTCTAATCTTGCGAATGCTTTACCATTTAGTTCCATACTATTTATAATTGAATTTGATTTTATACTTATTTTTTTGAACATACTAAGTTATAAACTTTTTCAATAGCTTATACCTAAAAGAAATAAAAAAAGCATAGATTTTATTCTATGCTTTTGCCTCTTTTGTCAAATTGTTCCCAATCATACTTTCTTAGCTGCAAATCTTTAATTTTACAACTTGTATAATGGTCTGTGAGATATTCCCTTGAATGCCATATAAACTCATCTGAACTTACAGCATAATCTTTTCTCAAATACTCAGTACTTATAGATGACATATCCATCATTGTATGGAATACCGCACTGTTAGATATTGGTACATCTTTATTGGCTACAATATTTGCAACCTTATTACCCTTTAAAGAATTGTACGCATCAGATGTCCATAACATAAACGGAATATACAACTGATAGAAAGTTGGTACCGGAGAAGCGTGCAACAATCTTTTTCTGCTGTCATCCATAAGATCCTCCCCATGGTCAGAGACATACATTACATGACTCACTGCCCCTTTTGTCTGCACGTGCTTTATTATCTCAGATACTATATAACTGGTATAATATATTGAGTTGTCAAATGCATTTATATTCTCTGCCTTGTACTTGTATGACAAATCTGGAGATTCATCGGGAGTAAAATAAGCAAACTCCCTTGGGTACCTGTCGTAATATCTGAAATGCGAACCGTACAAATGCACTACAAAAAACAGATTCTCTTCTGTAGAGTCTATTATTCTGCTAAAATGAGAAA
The DNA here is from genome assembly GCA_017556665.1 of Bacteroidales bacterium. Classification (GTDB taxonomy): domain Bacteria; phylum Bacteroidota; class Bacteroidia; order Bacteroidales; family UBA932; genus Egerieousia. The sequence goes on along the minus strand of JAFYMJ010000056.1, from coordinate 4,683 downwards.
TCATATCTCCATCCAACAGACTTGTCTCTCTGTTATTTACCTTTATATCTGCCTCATCAAAATAATAGTTGGCATACCCCAGATTATATACGTGATTGGTAAGGAAAGCTGTCTTGAATCCAGCCTCTTTATACGCTGTTACTATACTTTTTGCCTCCTTTATAATCTCATAGTTGTCTGCCTGGGCAGGAGAAAGAACCATTGGAACTATCTTATGCGTTGTATTTGATTCAGTAAGGACATCTGAATAAACTACCAGATTCTCTATTGAATCAAGATGAGGTGTTGTATTTCTCTCATATCCATACACTCCAAAATTCAAAGCTCTTGATGTCTCACCCAATACAAGAACCGCTATCTCCCTTTGCTTTACAGAATCCACGTACACTGGAGTATGTACCGAATTGTACTTGAAATCATGCGAATACTTTGGATACTGCGATATCTCATGCATCTTCTTTACCGCATACCCCATGTTATATACTGCATTGCAAGGGTACAAATCATATTTTATTGTATATCCCTTCTTTGAGAAAGATGCAAGAACCATAAACACCACTCCCACAAGTATTATACTCCCCGACAATTTTTTTACACCTCTTCTGTATGTACCTGACAGTTCAATTTTCTTGAGAGATCTGATAGAAAAATAGAGTGCAGGGATATAGATAATAATTAGCAGAGCCATTGTTGGCATTAAGCTGCTTAAAAGTTCCGTAGCCTCCCTTACACTGGTGGTGGTAACGTTAAGGAACATATCAACACCAATGATTGATCCTCCATACATTACTATAAGCACCATCTGGAATGCATCCAATACACATTTTATAAACATCCAAAGGAATGCTTTTCCTGGTCTCTTTGGCAATGCCAAAAATAACAGTTGCACTCCAACCGGAACGGTTATGAATGCAACCATAGACAAAAAAGACATTCTCTCTGTAAATAACAGAACGGTATTTGTAAACATAAGCACTGCCAGAAAATACCATAGCAGCAACTTCTGATTACCGGCAATACGCTCTGTTATAACAGCAAAGAGTCTTCCAAATTTCTTCATACTAGAACGCCTCGTTTATACCAAAGATAAATGCAGAACTTCTTTTTGCTTTAATTGCAGGATCAGATGTTGTAGGCATTTTGCCAAATCCGTAATCCAATCTTACATTTACCCTCTTCTTGAACTCCCATCTTAAACCTACACCATAGTTAGGAAGTGTATGAGACCAGCTGAAGTCTGAACCTTGACCCCACACATTACCTGCTCCAACCCAAGCTACCGCACCAATTCTTCTCCAGATTCTTTGTCTTAACTCAACTTGAGTTGTAATCATGTTGTCATCCCTATATCTTCCCTCGTAGTAACCTCTCATTCTATATGAACCTCCAATTGGGGCCATCATAGTCCAAGGAGTTGCACCATAATTGAACTGACCATATAAATCATACGCCAAAATACAATCTCTCCAAACTTTCTGATAGAAATTGAACTGTACCAGTGTACTAAAGTATGGCTTGCTTGAAAAGTCTGTGTAGTTACGCTGCTTAAGCATCAAATAGATACCCTTATATGGATTTGGGATAAAGTCTCTTGAATCATAGCTTAATGTTGCGCCATAATGGAATGCTCTTGTAGTTCTAGGTTTGTCTCCCAAAAGCTTATTCACCAACAGAGAGTCTTTACCCTGGAAATTTGTACCTGTAGCCCAATCAAAACCAATTGTAGGTCCTATGTAAAGATTCTTAGCTATTTTGTACAAGAAATCTGCCTTGGCAAAGAATTGGATTCTGTCAAACTTGGTGGCATTTGCCTGATCATTGCCCATATCATAACCCAAACCCCAGAATGCACTTGGGAAAAGATAGAAATATGTACTATAATCAATTCTCCACTTTGCTCTTGTAAAGATATTGTTACCCCTTAATCCAACCAATACAAAGCCTATGTGGGTAATATCTCCCTGCAAAGCAATATTGGATATAGGTGTCAATGAATCTTTTCTGTTTGTACTGTAAAGACCAGAAGCTACAACACCAATACCAAATCCAATATCGGTAGCATAGTGTGGTCCACCAATAAAACTTACATTGAATTTTTTATTGCTTGGCTTGTTTGCATCGGCAAAATACTTTATAAACTTGGTAAAGAAGTTTGCTTTCTTTACAGTTGTTGTATCCTGTACTGTAATTACTTCTGTACTATCTTGTGCATATGATGCAATATTTGCAGAAAAAAGCACAAGAACAACCAATAAGAATAAAACTCTAAATTTCATCTATTTGAATATAAATTTAATGTTGTCCAACCATAATTTGTTTGTAATGTCTCCCACATAAGCCTCGCCATGGCTTGATGCAAACCTTACTATAACATGTGTAGGTGTATCTGAAGCATCACCCCAGCCAACCTCCTGGATAGGGACCGACACACCCTTTGAATTTACCATATAGTTTGAAAGTTCCGCAGGGATAAGCTGCATATAATCCTTATAAAATGATTCCTTTGTAATGTCTCCATAGTGGATTGGAACCACAAAACCATTTACCCAATCTGCTTGCGATTTGGTGAATCTGTAATATCCAGTACCCACTCTTTTTGAATACACATTTCCCTCTGCATCTTCCCATCTCTTCTGAAGCATTACAACACACTCAGCATAATCGTCATCTCCCAACTCTTTTGGTGAGCCAAATCCTGGTGCCTTAATTCTATTTTTCCCCACATTAACCTTATAATCAAAACTTATACCAGAAGGTTTATCGGTGAAAGGGATACCACAATCCAATTTGGACTGAGGATTTTTTGTATCCTTAATTGGCTCCAACATTTTACCCAAGAAAAGTGCACCGGCTGCAACAACTCTAATGTTGAACATTCCAAGAACTCTTACACTTTCCAATCTGGTTTCAAGTCTTGCACAGTAGCCATCTCCCCTCTTCTCTGGAAATACCGAGCAGTTTGTCTTTTTTACTCCCGATACAGAGGCAAATACATTTGAGTTTGACCACACACATCCCTCTGGATTTACGTATGCAACTGCCCCCTTGATTGTATCTCCTTTAGCCACCTCATACAAATGTTTGGTATTACCACCTATAATTGAGGATTCCTTAATTTCCCTAACCCTCCAATTGTCAAGTTTTCCCCACTTTTCTACAATATCGGCCTGATTCTGAGCATTTGCATTATTTACACTACCCAACAATGCAATAAAAGCAAGTACATACAAACATCTTTTACCATAAGTAAAAAATTGTTGTATCTTAGTAGTTGAGTTTATTACAGAATATGTTTTCATATAAAAAAATAATACATTCTTTACTGTTTCTTCCTCTATTTTGTTTAGGAAGCGCAATTATGTTTTTATTTCCATATCACATAATGGCAAACTCCCGCAGAGTAACCGGCAAATGTAATGATTTTTTTCCTGAAAACAGTATTTCCTCAACAAAAACAACACCCCACACCTCCGGAACACCCCAAATAAAAGCATTAGTTATACTTGTTGAGTTTAAAGATGTAAAATTTTCTGTGAATGATCCGTTGGAATCGTTCAACAGCATGATAAACAGCAAGGGTTATTCATATAACGGGGCCACAGGCTCTGCCGCAGATTACCTGAACAGTAACTTTAAAAATTTTTATACTTTTTCATTTGATATATGCGGTGTATATACACTTGCACACAATATCTCAAAATATGGAGCTACTACCAATACCACAAATGACATTGATGCCAAACAAATGGTAGTAGATGCCTGCAAACTTGCGTACGATTCAGGGGTAGATTTTTCTTTGTATGATTCCAACAATGACGGGACTGTTGACAACATCCACATAATATTTGCAGGATACAACCAGTCCAGCGGAGCAGATGCAGACGCAATATGGTCACACCAATGGAGCATAGAGGACAAAAACATCCAATACAATGGGGTTAAACTTGGATCATACTCTTGTTCATCTGAGCTTAAAGGATCTGAAGGGATAACAATAAATACTATTGGAAGTTTCTGCCATGAATATCTGCATTCCTGGGGATTGATAGACATGTACGATACAAACAATGAGAATGAAGGCTTGTCCAATGCCCTATATGGCAATCTCTCCATTATGGACAATGGATATGAACTGAACAACGGGAACACACCACCTTATCTTAATGCCATAGAGAGAGAAATATTGGGAATTGCAGATATATATGACCTTGAGCCTGACAAGAGTTATACACTTGAACCTATAAACCAACAAGGGAAGGTAGGAAGGATTAAAACAAATACAGAGGGGGAATATTTCTTAATTGAATGTAGAAGTATGGGCAAATGGGACAAATACATAGGTGGAGAGGGACTGATTATATACCATGTAGACAAATCAGATAACATCTACGGGGGCATTTCCGCAATTAAGAGGTGGGATTTTAACAATGTAAATACCTTTGCAGAGCATGAATGTGCCAAAGTTATCCCTGCAGCAAGTAAAGAAAACAGCAATACCCTATCAACCATTTTCTTTCCTGGTACAACGGATGTAACGTTCATCAATTCCACTCAAGGTTACTCCAAATTATTGGATTGGCACAATAACCCAACAGGAATAGCACTTAAGGATATACACTACACAAATAACAAGATTTCATTCTCTACTTGCAAAGATTATGTGTTTGGAGAGCAATCTCCAGT
>JAFYMJ010000055.1 GCA_017556665.1 Bacteroidales bacterium | reverse complement strand
TTATACTGTTAATTTCTTTCTCTGGAATAGAAACTTTAACTTTAACAGAGCCAACTTTAAGTATGGTTACAACAGCTTGTGATGGCATTGCAGTTTCACCTGCAGCCAAACTTTTTTTACCTACTATTCCACTAACTGGTGATATAAGATTACAGTCTGCAAGATTTTTCTTTGCAACCTCCAGTTGTGATTTTGCCTGAGCTACTTTACTTTGAATCTCTATCCATTTGACTTCTGGTAATGAGCCGTTGTTGTGCAATATCTCAAAACGCTTTAAGGCATCGTTTGCCTGATCCATTTGTGCTTGGGATGCACTTAAAATGTTACGCGCCTGAGAATCGTCCATTTGTGCAATCAAATCTCCCGCTTTTACTGATTGTCCTTCTCTAACAAGTACACTTTTTAACACACCCATACTTGTAAAGCTTACTGCTGTTTTCTCACTTTCTTCTACTATTCCAATATATGTGTAAGTATTGGAAACACATTCATTTGATACAACTTGTGTAACTACCCTAATTGGAGCTTTTTGAGTTTCCTGTGGTACATTTGTACAGCTGCATACTGCTATTGTAGTTGACAGCAAAGCAATTAATATTTTTTTCATACTCTTAAATTTTCCTTATGAATACAAAATTATTAATATTTAGGTTCATTAAATGTTCTTTTTTTCTTATAAAATATTCCATTATATTTGTTTTAAGAAAAATTGACCATAAAAATTACTTATATGACAAATGTGAATACAGTTATTACAATGCAGAACCTTGCCCAAAGTGAGGATCTGTTAATTGAGTATTCAGATAATGATATTGTAATTGTAGACAGCATTCAAAAGTATGTGGAGGTAAGTTCTGCACAAGTTTCCTTAAATGCAATTATTATGTGCACAAAAGGTAGTATAGAGACATTAATAAATGGTGAGAAGACTATACTGGAGAAAAATCAGATGGCAATTATTCCTTCAAATATGATAGTGACAGATATTATCTTTTCAGAGGATTTTGATTTTAAAGGGATGTTTCTAACCAATAGAATATTGCAAGATTTTCTTAGAGATAATTCTTCAGTATGGAATGAGCTCATGTTTGTACAAAAAAAATATATATATCCTATAGAAGAAGAGAAAATGCAGCTGTTCAAACATTTCTATCAGATTATATTCTTCACTGTAGCAAAAGAGTTCAATAATCCATATAGAGTTAATGTAATTCAGTCAATTCTCAAATCTTTTATTTTATGGATATGTGGAATATTAAACCATAACTTTAATGCAAGTATTGGCAAAAATTATACAGACACTGCAAATTCCCACTTTCAGCATTTTCTGGATCTGCTTAATGCATCGCCTTTAAAATACAGATCAGTTGAATCAATTGCTGCTGATTTGTGCATCACACCAAAACATCTTTCTTTAGTATGCAAAAAATGTTCAGGCAAAAGTGCTAAAGAGTGGATTAAGGAACAGACTTTAACCCAAATAAGGTTTCTATTAAAAGAGACAGATCTTAGTATAAAACAAATAAGCGACAAGATGAACTTTCCCAATTACTCATTTTTTGGAAAGTATATTAAAAAGCATTACGGAGTAACACCACGTAAACTAAGAATAACCTTAAGAGAGAAAACGCAACACATTCAATAAGTTTAATAATGAAAAAAATTATATTCTTCTTTACTTGTGCACTATTTGTAAATTGTATGACTGCATTTGCACAAAATCAATGTAAAATTATAGGGTCTGTCCATTTTAATAATGGTGATCCTGTAGAATATGCCTCAGCAATTGTCTATAATGGAGGTACAATAGTAAAAGGTGCTGTAACAAATGATAAAGGAAGATTTAATGTTGCCGTTGACAACTGTAACAACCGATATACTTTATCAATAGAATATATAGGATTCTCAAAGAAAACATTTGAATTTGTGCCAAATAAAACTCTTATTGATTTGGGTAATGTAATTATTGAGGAAGACGCTCAAATACTTAAAGATATAACTGTTACTGCAAGGGCAAATGCTCAGAAGAATTCACTTGAAAAAACAACTATCAATGCAACATCAAATATGGCCTCTTCCAAAGGTTCAGCATTAGATGTTCTCAGCACCTCTTCTTCGGTTACAGTTTCAAATGAAACTATTTCAATTAGGGGAAATACCAATATTCTTGTACTTATTGACGGAATACCTACCACAGTAAATGATTTGTCGGCGATACCGGCAGCAAACATAAAGAGCATTGATATTATAACCAATCCCGATGCATCGTACGATTCGGGGGGAACGGGTGGTATAATCAACATTGTATCTAAGAAAGGCAGTACAAAAGGATTTAGCGGAGTAATTGGTGTCAATTACGGATTCAATCATTTTGTTACCGGCAATGCAGCATTTACATACAATAAAGAAAAAGTTTCATACAGATTCTCATACAACACTAAGTATGAAGACGATGTTGTGAATACTGTTTTGAACCGTACCATTCATAATACAGGGAACCAGACATTCCAACAACTTAATGCAACAAGGTATGTGAATAATAACAATATTTCATTAGGTGCAGATTTTAGGCTGAATAAGAGGAATATCATTAATGTTGATATTAAGTGTATCATTCCAAGATTAAATATTTCTCAAAATCTGAAAAACAGATTTATTTCTTCTGGAGTGGAAACAAATGAGAACAGACATAACAATGTTACTTGGAACAGAGAGAATATTGAGGCTTCAATACTCTATAAACATGTTATCAAGCCAGAAATTTCTGATATTTCATTCAAAGGTTCCATCTCAAAAATATGGGGACACAGACCTTCATTTTATTATCTCCAAGATGAACTGGTTAACAAGTCAAATTCTGGAGGAAGTCCTTTTATAACTTCGTTCCAAGGTGATTATTCAAATAAGTTCAATACCGGAACATTTACAGCCGGTGCTAAAATAACCTATAGAAGGAACTCTATTTTCCATGAATTCTATACTATGGAAAATAATTCCTGGATATATTCGACTCTTTTAAGCAATGACCTGTTGCACACAGAATTAGTTCCTGCTGCGTACCTTATGTTCGCTTCAAGAATTGGAAAGAACTTCAATTATAAAATTGGTCTAAGAGGTGAATTTAGCAGAGTTACCCTAAATAGTGTACACAATAATCTTAATGATAACAATAGCAGTTTCTTTCTTGCTCCATCATTGTCGGGAATATATAAACTATCAAAAAGGGATGAGATTGGTTTTGCATTTTCCCGACGAATTGGCAGACCCACCTACCCCCAGCTTAATCCATATATGAGCATGGTGGATGCTACAACATACGAGCAGGGCAATATGAATCTTAAACCGGAAAAAAGTTCCAAATTTGATATTACATATAGTCATAAAGGCAAAGGAATCGGTTTATTTGCAGATGCATATGTAAATTATACCTCTGATTACATTTCTCAAATTACAACAATTCAAAATGATCTGTTGGTCACAACATATGCAAATGCCCTCTCTGACATTAAAACAGGATTGGATATATCGTTTTCTGTTTCAGTAACAAAGTGGTTAAAAGCTGCTTTAAATTCCAATACATATTATGTAAGTACAGAAGGTGTGTATTCTGGCACAGAAATAAACAATAAAGGGTGGTCAAACAACAGTAATATTCTAATTGATGTTGCCCCAATAAAGAATACTGACATTCAATTGCAATATTTTGTTACCTCTCCTCAATACTATCCGCAACTTACAGCATCACAGACCCACTATATGAATATTGGAGTAAAACAAAAGCTGTTTAAAGGTGTACTCAGTTTATCATTATTGCTTACAGATGTATTCAATACCTATAAATGGGAGGTTCACTCTAATAATAAGGTCTTTAACCTTACCAATTTAAGCACTAATAAAAGTCGTATGCTATGGCTTGGTATAACATATAATATAAATTCATTCAAACAAAAGAAAGTACAGAGCAAAGCATCTGATGACAGAACTCTGATTAAACTTGGTTTATAAAATTACACTAATTGTAATTGTATCTCTATAATCTCAAGGATATCCTCTTTTACTGTAAACTTTACATTATAGTTGCCGTATAACATTCCATATATGCGGTTTGGGTCGTTATGATATGATGGTCTTGGGTCAAGTTGCAATACTTCAGTTAAGGAGTTAATAAAGTCTGCATCTTTAAATGTTTCTTTTATCTTTCCCGACAACTTTACTTGCAATTTTGTATTTTCAATTTCATCTACATATCCGCAAACTGCCTCTGGATGAGAATCTGCATATCTGATATATGGCTTTATATCATATATTGGGGTTCCGTCCATCATATCTGCTCCCAATACATATATGAATGGTCCGTCGGGAGAATCAAAATCTATGGAATGAATCTTTACACAAGAGAGTCCCAGAGAATTTGGTCTGAATGGTGATCTGGTTGCAAATACACCTTTATATCTGTTTCCCCCAAGTCTGGGTGGCCTTACGAGTGGACTCCACTCCCCTTTTGGTAACCTGTTTGCAGAAAATTCCCATATTAACCAAAGATGAGAGAATCCCTCTAGTCCATTAATTGCATCTTGATTTCTGTATTCATTTGTGAATATTATTTTCCCAACTGTATGTGAAGCAAGTGAACTCTGCCTGGGAATACCAAATTTCTCTTTGAATTCTGTTTTTATATGTGCAATTGGCTGAATTTCCATATATGTATCATTAATGTTATAAAATTACATCAATCTGATTGAATTGTCAACTAATATATAGGAATTTATGAATTGAATTTATCAAAGTTCAAACTGACTTTTATCATTTAATTTAATATGTGGAATAATTTTACTATATTGTGAAATATAGTGTAAATATTAAAAAATCTTCTAAAAATATATATTATGAAACGGCTTATTCTTTTATTGACGCTGATTCCTTTGTTGTTTGCATCATGTGAAAAACAAGAGGATCCAATTCTTACAGTTTCACTACAGAGTATTGATGCTCCGGATAATGGCAACTCTACTCCTGTAAAATTGTTCTCAACCAACAAATGGACAGTCTCTGCTCCTAATTGGTGTAAAGTTACCCCTGCTGGAGGTGAAGG
>JAFYMJ010000054.1 GCA_017556665.1 Bacteroidales bacterium | reverse complement strand
TCTCCCTTTGTAATACCCTGTACGCATCCTTATATTCCAAATCTTTAAACAATTCGTAGAAATATGGATTGTCAATATCACATACAAGAGGCTTGATTGGAGTAACCAGATGTTGCGAATCATCAAAATACTTTCTTAAAAAGTGAAGCAACAAGTTTCTGGCTCTTGTATTATATGATGTGTACATTGTTACTTTACCAAAAAAATATTTGATATTTGAATACTTTACAACCAGTGCTCCCAATCCGTCCCAAAGATTGTCCAAAGCATACAAACTCTTTCTCTTTAAATTGGTACTCTGATAGTTAGGCTGAATAAAAGAGCGTCCCAACTCAATTGTAAATGGCATATACTCATTTATAAACTCATCGGAGAAATTAAAGAGTTCCTTTGTTGCCATCTTCTCCTTGGGCAGACCACCGCAGTTTATATATCTGTACCCACCTATAATTTCCTTATCCTTTGGGTCCCATACAATAAGTTGTCTGTACGGTTCCTGAGGATCTATATCATACTCATCTATATCTACAGATTTTCCGGTACCACCACCATTGACCCTAAAAGAGATTTCCCTAAGGCGGCCTATCTCCTGCATCACATTAGGAGAATCGTGAGCTGTTACCTCGTACAGATAGTTTCTCCCCTTTCTTGTAACTCTAATAAACTTATCTTTTGTAAGCTCTTTAATCAGCAATTCTCTTGCCACTGGCTGAATTATAGGTTTCATTCTCTTTTAGTCTATAACATTGTTCTCTAATCTGAGCGCTTAATTGTTTAGGGCTCAATGTTTTGTCCAAATCTTCAATCCTTATTGGCTCCCCCACTATCACATCAAAGGTAGCATTTTTTTGTCTAAACATTTCGTCGGGAAGAAAAAGCATCTCAATATTGAACTTTATACCAAGGAATTTTCTGATTTTTGCCAATCTGTAGAAGAACATTGAATTCTTTCCACTAAAATAAATTGGCACTATCTCTCTGTTATATCTTTGTGCCTGCTTTATAAAATTGGGTTTCCAATCCAGATCCTGCACCTTGCCATCTATTAGCCTTGAACACAACCCTGCCGGGAAATATAAAATCTGGGCATTGCTGCTGTAAGCTTTATTGATAAGCTCTGCGTACTCCTTGCTCATGCTTCCATGTTTATTCACAGGAACAAAAATATCGCTGAAATGCTTTACATGCATCAGAAGATCATTTACAACAAACTTTATATTGCCAAAGAATTCTCCAAAATGAGCAATTAAAGCTATCCCGTCCAGCCCCCCTAAAGGATGGTTGGAAACAAAAATATATCTCCCTTGTTTAGATATGGAATCTTTATTTACATATCTGATATTGCATTTTACATTATAATCTTTAAGGCATCTTTGTGCAAACTCAACACCTTGACAATTAGCATATTTGGTAAACAATCCATTAAGCTCGTCCTCATGAATTGTCCGTTTTAGCCAATTGGTTAAAAATTTTGGTGCGAATTTTGCCAACCTCTTGCTCTTGGATGCAATAACAGCTTCTACATCTATTTTAAGACCATTGTCAGTGTCCATGACTAAACCTTTAAGGGCACTAAGTTAATTAAAAAATTAGTATATTTGTGTGATATGAAACCAAGAACAGGATTATCTACAACACTAACCCAAACAACTACATTATCTCCTATACAGATAATGACAATAAAGTTGTTGGAGCTGCCAACCCTTGAACTGGAACAACGTATCCAGAAAGAGTTGGAGGAGAACCCTGTTTTGGATGAAAATATTCAAAACAACAATACAGAAGAAGGAACACCCAAGAAAGTGTCACTTAGCGAATATTCTGCAAGTGATCCAACTCCATCATATAAGCTATATGTAAACAACCATAGCAAAGATGCCAAACCACAATATAATACTTTCTCTGTAAAGGAGAGTTTTCAGGACAGCCTTATTGACCAATTGGGATACAGAGACCTGGACAAGAAAACAAAGTTTATAGCTGTGTTTTTGATTGGCAGTTTGGATGGTGACGGTTATTTGCGCAGAGATTTGCAGGCCGTTTCCAATGATTTGGCGTTCAGATTCCAGATAGAAGCAAGCGTAGAGGAGATTGAGGATGTCCTTAAGATTATACAAGATTTTGAGCCTGCCGGCATTGGAGCAAGAGACTTAAGGGAGTGTCTTCTTCTACAGCTCAACAATAAATCTGACAGCGAGTCCAAAACTCTGGCAAAAACAATTCTTACCGATTATTTTGATGCTTTTACCAAGAAGCATTATGATAAGATTATGTCCAAAATGGGGATAACCCAAGAGGAACTTAAAGATGCCATTGACCAGATCATAAAATTGAATCCAAAGCCAGGTGGCCAATTGGATGATTCATATATAGAGCAGGCCAGTCAGATTACTCCAGACTTTACTTTAGAAGAGATAGATGGCAATTTTATTGTAAGTACCCCTAAGTTCAATATGCCTGAACTTAAAATCAACAAGCAGTATGCCCAGATGCTGGATGCCAACCCTACCAGTAAAGCAGAGAAAGAGGCTGCAAGCTTTGTAAAACAAAAGATAGATTCTGCAAAAAATCTTATAAGTGCCCTAAAACAAAGACAAAACACTATGCTAAGCACTATGAATGCCATAGTTGATTTCCAGAAAGATTACTTTAGGGAGGGAGATGAGACCAAACTGAAACCAATGGTGCTTAAAAATATTGCAGAGAAAACCGGACTGGATATCTCTACAATCTCAAGAGTTGTAAACAGCAAATACGTAGATACCTCTTTTGGTATAATTGCCTTAAAGTCTTTGTTCTCTGAGGGATTGATGACAGAAGACGGTAAGGAAGTCTCTACAAAAGAGATAAAGAAAATCCTGCAGGAGAGTATAGAGGAAGAATCAAAGAGCAAGCCGCTCACCGATGAAGAACTGGTTATTGTTCTCTCCAACAAAGGATACAAGGTTGCACGCAGGACAGTAGCAAAATACAGGGAGCAACTTAACATCCCAATTGCCAGATTAAGAAAAGAGTTATAAAACATATAATTATGAAAAATCTGTTAAAAAGTGCCATTGTATTTGTATTGGCCATTGGTATTATGTCATGCAGTCAAACTAAACAGGCTCCAGAGTATGTCACAGATTCATATGGAGTTGTAGAAAAAATCAATCCTAAACTAAATGAGGTGTATCTGGTTTTTACAGCTCATTACAGTCATGCAGATTCTGGAAGATTCGAGAATTTTGACGGTCTTGTTCCAGTTCTTAACACATTAAAGGAGAAAGGGGTAAAAGGCTCATTCTTCCCTACAGGGGTATGCTTTGATGTAGAGAAATATCAGGAACCTATTAAAAGACTTATCGGGGAAGGACATTACCTTTCTTCCCACTCTTACGCACACCTTCTTTTATGTGATGAGAATGACAGGAATATCTCTTTGGTATCTGAGGATTCCCTTAGAGCAGATTTTGCAATAATGGAGAGCAAACTTGAGAGTTATGGCCTAACAAAAGAGCAATATTGCTGGCTTATTCCTCCATATGAGGTATATGACCAGAAAGCTGTTGATGTAATGAAGGATATGGGCTACCGCCTTATAAATCCAACAAGCGGTTTCCTAACAGGAATGGACTGGACAAGTCCTGGAGCAGACAATTATCACTCTACAGAGATGATTCTTGAGAATTTGTGGAAATACGAGCAAGAGAACACCTTTAACGGCGTAGTCCTTCTAATCCACGCAATGAACTACCCAGACAGAACAGATGCAGACCGTCCATACAATCACTTGGGCAGCATTATTGACAAACTTAAAGAGAAAGGATATACCTTTAAAACAATGTTTGATGTTATAGAAGCAGAAAAGGCAGCTTCTAAATAATATCCAGCGCCATAATGTAATCGGTCATAAAGAACCCGTTACCAATTGGAAAATCACCCTGCGAGGCTTTGTACATTCCCATTTTTGTATAAAAACCCACCGCAGGGTTTTCTCTGTTTACATTCAGTTCCATCCTTGCAGGGAGCTGTGAATTTGCCCTGATATATTCTACAGCCCTTTTAAACATCTCCTTCCCGACAGCCAATTTCTGAAACTTCTGCAGCAGATAAAGCCTGTGCAGATGCCACACCCTATTTCCCTGATGCTGCAATGAAAAGTACCCGGCAGCCTCGCCATTGTAATAAACCAAATAGTAGATATGTCCCTGCTCATTTACTTGATTGAGCAAACTTTCCATAGAATACATCCACTCCATCATATATTCCACCTGACCATCGGGAAGCATAGAATTATATGTCTGAGGGAACGCAATCTCTGCCAATTGCTTAATTAGGGGAAGATCCTCTATCTGAGCACGCTTAAATGTAATCATTCCAAAATCCATTAGGGTTACAACTCTGCTTGCAAAAATAAATCAAATCTAGGAATAAATCTAACCTATATGCCAATTGTACAGCACACTGCATGAAGATGTAAACGTGGAGGCTGTTGTAAGGGATGAGACGTTGTGGCTTACTCAAAAAGCTATGGCTCAGTTGTTTGGAGTGCAGGTTCCGGCGATTAATAAGCATCTGAAGAATATTTTTTCAGAAGGTGAATTAAGCGAGGAAGTGGTTGTTTCCAAAATGGAAATAACCACTCAGCATGGTGCTATTGAAGGGAAAACTCAAACTCAGGAAACACAGTTTTATAATCTTGATGCAATTATTTCTGTGGGCTATCGAGTCAACTCTGCAAAAGCTACTCATTTCCGTATTTGGGCAACAAATGTTCTGGAAGAATATATGCTCAAAGGTTTTGTGCTGGATTCAAAGTATAGCTCTCCAGATGGGTATGAGTTATGCCATGAACAGCTTGCCTGATTTGGATATATAAAAACAGAAGCCGACAGATAAATGCCGGCTTCTTTCTTTCCATTTATAGTGCTGAGTATGAGACTAAGTCATAAAGAGCACTTTAGATGGCACAAAATTAGTAATTTATATCGATATCACAACAACTTGGAGAAATTTATGTTCAGTTTTTTTAGTACTGTCTTGTATTGATTATTGCTTTCCAGTTCTGAAATTTCTTTTAACATTTCTGCATATCTATGTGTTGAAACGCTTTTAAGCAAATATGCTATTACCTTTATTGCACCTGAAAGGCGTGTGTTTATAAGTGGAGTCATAGAACCTGCCGGTCCCTTTCTGATAGCTTTGGGCAGATGCAAATCATATAATATATTACCATGGGCGCAAGCGTTTCTTACATTTCTAACGGCCTCTATATAATTCTCAAATATCGTAATGTGTTTTATTGAGTACTCATTTGCTATTTTCTGCTTTATACCTTG
>JAFYMJ010000053.1 GCA_017556665.1 Bacteroidales bacterium | reverse complement strand
CCACCAAAGGTAACATCCACATACAATCCATCGGGTTGAATATTCAACCCTTGGATTGTCTCTCTCAGCATCGCGGGAATAAAGGAAATCTGCAACAGACTAAACTATATAGAGGCAGTTGGACTGGGCTATCTTACTCTAAGCAGACAAAGCAAAACCCTTAGTGGTGGTGAGAGCCAAAGAATAAACCTGGTAAGTTCACTTGGCAGCAGCCTTGTTGGCTCATTGTACATACTTGATGAGCCAAGCATTGGACTGCACCACAAAGACACAAAAAGGCTCATTGAGGTTATAAAGAAGCTACGCGACATTGGAAACACTGTTGTAATTGTAGAGCACGATAAAGAGATAATTCTCTCTTCCGACAAACTTATAGACATTGGGCCATATGCAGGTGTATACGGAGGAGAAGTAGTTTGGGAAGGAGATGTAAACAAAGGTATTGAGGAGGCTCTTAAAAAGGCAAAAGAGAGCAAAGATGAAAACTATACCTCTGGCTCACTTACAATAGACTACCTTAGTGGTCTAAAACAAATGGAAACCTATCCGCACAAACGTAAATGGAGCAAGTACATAGAGATAAAAGGGGCTATGGAACATAACCTTAAAAATATCTCTGTAAAATTTCCATTGGGAGTAATGACTGCAATTACCGGCGTTAGTGGAAGTGGCAAATCTTCACTTATTGGAGATACCCTCTACCCTGCCCTTGCAAGACACTTGCAACAACACTGCGATGCCAAACCTGGGGCATTCAAAGAATTGTGCGGAGATTTAGGGCAGATAAGTTCCGTTGAATTTGTAGACCAGAACCCTATAGGCAAAAGCAGCAGATCCAATCCTGTTACTTACCTTAAAATATATGACGATATCAGGAAATTATATTGCGACCAACAGTTTGCAAAAGTAAATGGATTTGGTCCGTCACACTTCTCATTTAATGTAGATGGAGGAAGATGTCCACAGTGCCTTGGTGATGGGAACATTACAATTCCTATGCAATTTATGGCAGACGTAAGGATGGTATGCGAAGAGTGTGGAGGAAAAAGATTCAAGCCAACAATTCTTGAGGTTAAATATTGCGATAAGGACATAAGTCAAATTCTGGATATGAGTGTGGTAGAAGCTATTGACTTCTTTGGCAAACAAAAAGAGGCAACAGCCAAAAGAATTGCCCAGAAACTTAAAATTCTTGACGACGTAGGACTAGGATACATAAAATTGGGACAAAGCAGCAGCAGTCTTAGTGGAGGAGAAAGTCAAAGGATAAAACTTGCCCAATTCCTTAGCAAAGATTCTGCAGCAAGCAATAAAATCCTTTTCATATTTGACGAGCCTACCACAGGATTGCATTTTGGAGACATAAAGAAACTTCTTTCTGCATTTAACGCCCTAATTGACAAAGGCCATACAATTATTGTTGTAGAACACAACACAGATGTAATAAATGCAGCAGACTGGGTTATAGACCTTGGTCCGGGAGGCGGAGACAAAGGGGGAAACATCTGCTACCAAGGAGTACCACAAGAAGAATAAATTCCTGCAAACATTGAAACCAACAGGTGAGTGAAGATGAAGATAGCCTCGCAGCGGCATTGGCTCCCGAAAAGGGAGGGCACCAGCTCCGCTGGGAGGACCGCCAGAGGCCTATCTGAAGATTCACTAAATCAGATGAGATAGACTGATAAAAAAAAATAATCCTGAAAATTTCAGGATTATTTTTATTCATTAGTATTGCAAAAACTACTGCTCACTCTCTTTCAATCTCTCCGCATTCTCAGCTATTTGCAACTGATCAATAACCTCCTGGATTGCACCATCCATAAACACCGGCAAGTTATACATTGTCCAGTTGATACGATGGTCAGTTACACGGCTCTGAGGATAGTTATATGTTCTGATTTTTGCAGAACGGTCGCCAGTAGAAACCATAGTTTTTCTTTTAGCAGAAATCTCATTCAAGTATTTCTCATACTCCATATTGTACAACCTTGTTCTCAACTCCTGCAAAGCCTTATCATAGTTCTTAAGCTGACTCTTCTCATCCTGACATTGAACAACAATACCAGACGGAATGTGAGTAAGACGAATTGCAGAATATGTAGTATTTACAGATTGACCACCAGGACCAGACGAACAGAAAGTATCCTTTCTGATATCCTTCTCATTAAGCTCAATATCAAACTCATCAGCCTCTGGAAGGACAGCAACAGAAGCAGCCGATGTATGAACTCTACCCTGAGTCT
>JAFYMJ010000052.1 GCA_017556665.1 Bacteroidales bacterium | reverse complement strand
GCTGTTACCGTAGCAGTAAATGTAATATTCATGCCTATATTCTCATATTGGGCATCTGTAGCGGCACACATATTAAGCTGTATTGCAATGCTCCTTTACAGCTTACACTTAGGAAACAGGCATTACCCAATTCCATACAATTGGAAACAGATTGGCAAGTACGCCTTTGCAGCACTTTTAATATTTGCCATTGCCCTAACAATTGACAATGTGCTGGAAATGGAACTTGTATACAAACTCATAGTGAACACAATATTTATACTGTTATACCTTGTTGCAGCAGTAAAAATAAGTGGAGGGATGGGCAAACTCAAAGAAATTTAAAATAATAACATAACACCTTAATCTTATGAAAGTTAAGATTGTAAACAAAAGTGGATTCCAATTACCGTTCTACGCAACAGAACTTTCTGCAGGAATGGATTTGAAAGCTAGCATAGAGACACCTATTGAGTTGGATACATTGGAAAGGGCAATGGTCCCAACTGGAATATATATAGAACTGCCTGCAGGATATGAAGCACAAATAAGACCAAGAAGTGGTCTAGCTGCCAAACATGGCATTTCTGTATGCAACAGCCCGGGAACAATAGATGCAGATTACAGAGGGGAAATTAAAGTTATTCTGGTTAATCTTTCCAAAGAGAAATTTACAATTAACCCGGGCGAGAGAATTGCACAAATGGTTATAGCCAAATATGAGAAAATTGAGTGGGAAGAGGTAGAGCAGTTAAGTGAAACAGACAGAGGTGCAGGCGGATTTGGCTCTACAGGTACAAAATAAAGAAGATGAAAGATTTAAAAGATACTCTATACATAAACAGTAACAGTTGCATCAAATGCAACAGATGTGTAGAAGTTTGCCCTGCACATATAATGAAGCAGACTCCAAACGGGATATCAATTGGCTCTGCAAATGACTGCATAAAGTGTGGACATTGCGTAGCAGCTTGTCCTACTGGTGCATTTGAGCACTCATCATTCCCTGCAGGCAAGGTTCACAAAATTGATTATTCCACATATCCGTCGGCTGAGCAACTTGAAACTCTTATAAACAGCAGAAGGTCCAACAGGGCATTCTCAAAAGAGGATATACCATTGGATTTGCTTAAGAAAATTCTTGAAGCCGCCCACAGAGCCCCTACTGCAAGCAATATGCAACAGGTTGAGTTCACACTTGTTACAAACAAGGAAACTTTACACCAGATTAGTGCATATACATTAAACATATTCTCAAAATTGGAAAAGAAGTTAACAAATCCTTTTCTTAAGCCAATCCTTAAGAGAATTATTCCTGGGGTGTACCGGTATGTTCCAAAATTCAAAACTATGAGAGAAGAATTTGAAAAAGGGAACGACCTTATACTAAGAGGAGCCACTGCAGTAATCTTTATTCACACACCAAAAGAGAACAGATTTGGAAGGGATGATGCAAATATTGCATACCAGAATGGCTCACTAATGGCTCAAGCCCTTGGAATAAGCCAGTTCTATACAGGATTTGTATGCACAGCCATTAGACAAGATAAAAAAGATGGACTTGCAAAAATACTTGGGATAAATGGGACAATCCATGCAGGCATGGCATTGGGTTTGCCTAAATTCAAATTCCCTAACTATATAGACAAGAAAGAGTTGGTTGTTAAGATGCTATTATAATGAAAGGTTTACAGATAGAAGAAATATATAACTGCTATATCCAGTCAAGTGGTGTTTGTACAGATACCAGAAACATAACAGCAGACTGTACTTTTTTTGCACTTAAAGGAGAAACATTCAATGGCAATGACTTTGCTGCCAAAGCCCTTGAACTGGGAGCAATGTATGCTGTTGTGGATGAAATTGATGTTGAGTCCCAAAACCCAGAGAGACTCATATTGGTTGACAATGTCCTTGAAACGTTACAACAGGTAGCAAGATTCCACAGACTAAAACATAAGATTCCTGTTATTGCAATTACAGGCACAAACGGCAAAACCACAACCAAAGAGCTTATTGCCACAGTATTGCAGACAAAATACAATGTAGTGTACACCCAGGGCAATCTTAACAACCACATTGGTGTTCCCCTTACACTGCTAAGAATAGATAAAGATACCCAGGTTGCAGTAATAGAAATGGGAGCAAGCAATCCTGGTGAAATAAGCACATTGGTTAAACTTGTGTGCCCTAGCTTTGGCCTTATTACAAATGTAGGTAAAGCTCACCTGCAAGGATTCGGTTCAATTGAAGGGGTAATGAAAACCAAAGGTGAATTGTATGACAACCTAATGGAACACAAAAAAATAGCGTTTGCAAACATAGACAATCCATATATTATGGAAATGGTCAAGCAAAGGCCAAATATGCAAATTGTTCCATATGGAGTAAAGAACGATAATGCCAGAATAATTATAGATGAGAGTGGCAGTCCATTCCTAAGGGTTATAATTCCTAACCCATGCGTAATGGATGTATGCAACAATATTGGGCCAAAAGAGATTATAATCAATACCCATTTAATTGGCAACTATAACATAGACAATGTTCTTGCAGCATTATGTGTTTCGGGATATCTTGCAATCCCAACAGCAGATGCTGTTATGGCAATCTCCAACTATGTTCCGTCCAACAACAGGTCACAAATGACCAAAACAGCCAACAATACACTAATTGTAGATGCATACAATGCAAATCCTACAAGTATGAAAGCCTCATTGGACAACTTTAGAGAACTTAAGATGAATAACAAAGTGCTTGTTTTGGGAGATATGCTTGAATTAGGCGAAGACTCACTTGCTGAGCATAAAAACATGGTAAAAGTTGCACTTGAAATGAATCCATCCAGAGTATTCTTTGTTGGAAAAGAGTTTGCTGCTGCCTACTCCAGCCTTGTAGAGGAGAATGAAGTTTTCTCATCCAATGTAATACTCACAAACAACTCTCTGGCACTTAGAGAATGGTTGCAACAAAATCCAGTAAAAGGGTGCAATATCCTTATAAAAGGATCACACGGAATTCATCTTGAAAAATTATTGGATATTCTATAGAACAAACGGAGGGCGATTTTACATGGACCGCCCTCCGTTTAGATATTTTTAGTTGCCTACTGCTCTGTTTCCTCTTTTGGTACAAGATTAAAGAACGCACTTATTTCCTGCTGATCTAACGCTTGTCGTAAATTAAATCGTTTTACTTGACTATAATATCCAGATTTCATTAACTTAATTTCTACTTGCACATTCATTGAGTTTTCATAAGTTAATCCTAAGATATTAAATGCCCTAGTTTCCTCAAACGGAGTTGTAAGCATATAAGACTCATTAGTATTTTTTACTTCATCAGGGATAGAAGAAATCACTCTGTAGAATATTCTAGCACCTTGTGGATCAGAATCAATCATCCATCGTATGATTACTTGATCAGGAGATGGCTTACTGGTACGAATTTCCACTGTTTCAGCTTTAGGATTTGTCTGAGGCCACACGACTAAAGATTTCTTATAACTACCGTTTTGATTATATACTCCAATTACAGCAATATCTTGATTTCTTTCATTATGAAGTGTATAACTAATCTCTTTAACTT
>JAFYMJ010000051.1 GCA_017556665.1 Bacteroidales bacterium | reverse complement strand
CATTGGAAGTGAGCGTAATTGCACAGGCAGAACAGAAAAAGACGCCCTACACAGAGCGTGAAAAGGCTGCAGTTATGTTAAGAGACAACCCTGCCCTGGCAGATTTGGCAAAACAACTTGATTTAGACATTTAAAAGATATGCGTTTATATTGTAGAGATTTAGTAAAGAAATATGGAATGAGAACTGTTGTAAAAGGGGTATCCTTTGAAGTACAACAGGGTGAGATTGTTGGTCTGTTAGGTCCTAATGGTGCTGGTAAGACAACAAGTTTTTATATGATTACAGGACTTATAAAACCTAATGCAGGACATATTTACCTAGATGATGAAGAGATTACCTCTCTTCCTATGTACAAACGTTCCCAAAAAGGTCTGGGTTACCTTGCCCAAGAGGCCTCTGTATTCAGAAAACTTAGTGTAGAGGACAATATTATGTCTGTTATGGAACTCTCGGACCTAACCAGAGCCCAAAGAGAAGAGAGATTGGAGAGCCTTATTCAGGAGTTCAGACTTCAGAAGGTTAGAAAAAGTTATGGTATCCAATTATCGGGAGGAGAAAGAAGAAGATGCGAGATTGCACGTGCTTTGGCTATAGACCCTAAGTTCATTCTTCTTGACGAGCCTTTTGCCGGTGTAGACCCAATTGCAGTAGAGGATATACAACATATTATTGCCAAACTTAAAACCAAAAACATAGGTATTATTATTACCGACCACAACGTGCATGAGACTCTTGCCATTACAGACAGAGCATATTTATTGTACGAAGGCTCTATTCTTGAGAGCGGTACTGCAGAACAACTGGCCAACAATCCAGAAGTGAGAAAGAAATATCTGGGACAGAATTTTGAGCTGCGCAAAGCTGTTTTGCACAAAAGAGAAGAAGACTAAATGATATGAGGGTGCCTAATAGTTTTTAGTCACCCTCTCTTGTCATATAAGACACCCTCATTTGGTGCTATCTGAAAAGTGGCGATGCGTACATAACCACATCTTCTTTAGTAATTGTCTGATTGCTTAAAATAATAAGCCTCTCTGTCACATTCCTAAGTTCTCTGATATTTCCTGTCCAGGAATGTTTCTTCAATTCCTCTATTGCATCAGGTTCAATGTTTCTGATTGGCATTCCCCCCTCTGCACAAATCTGATTTATAAAGTGATTCACCAGCAAAGGGATATCCTCTTTCCTCTCTAACAAAGCAGGAACATGAATTACAATTACACTTAATCTGTGGTACAAATCCTCTCTAAAATTACCCTTTGATATCTCTTCAAGAAGATTTTTGTTGGTGGCAGCTACTACTCTAACCTTTACATTTATATCCTTATCGCTTCCAACTCTTGTAATCTTGTTTTCCTGAAGCACTCTAAGCACTTTTGCCTGAGCACTAAGGCTCATATCTCCAATTTCGTCAAGGAATAAAGTACCTCCATCTGCCTGCTCAAATTTACCTTTATGGTCTTTAATTGCTCCGGAGAAAGAGCCTTTAACGTGTCCAAACAACTCGCTTTCAATTAGCTCTCCAGGAATTGCCGCACAGTTGACCTCAACAAATGGCATTGTATTCCTATTGCTCTTTTCATGTAACCATCTTGCCACCAACTCTTTACCAGTGCCATTTGAACCTGTTATAAGGACTCTGGCATCTGTAGCTGCAACACGGTCTATCATTGCCTTGATTCTTACAATAGGCTCAGACTCACCAACTATCTCTGGTACACCAGCTACTTTCTCTACTTTCTTCCTTAATATTTTAGTCTCCTTTACCAGGTTTGTTTTATCTGTGGCATTCTTTAAGGTTATAAGGATTCTGTTAAGGTCATTCAACGGTTTTTCTATGTAGTCATATGCACCCATTTTAATGCATTTGACAACATCCTCTATTGTGCCGTGTCCGGATATCATTATTACAGGGGTATCCACACCATTCTCAACAAGTTTAGCCAACATCTCCTGACCATCCATAACAGGCATCTTTATATCACAAAAGATAGCATCAAAATTTCCTGTCATTGCAGCCTCCAAACCCTCCTTGCCATCTGCAGCTTCTGCTGTTGTATGTCCCTCAAAATCCAGAATTTCCTTTAAAGACTCCCTAATATATCTCTCGTCATCAACTATTAAAATCTTCATAACTCCTTTAATTTATACCACAAATAACAATAACCAGGCCATTATTTGTTAAGGTACTCTACTTGCATTTTGTATTTCCATCTGCCAAAGTACAAGTTCTCACCTTTCCACTCAACCTCGCCACGTTGGAAATCTACTGTTTCACTTCTCAAATGAGTCTTTGCAGGGAAGAAATCGCCTGAATAGGCATCATTCACATAGTATCTGTAAGCATCAATACCACCCAAGAAGTAGTGGTCAACCTTATCATTCTCGTTCTTTATTCTTCCAAACGATACATCTACTGGAACCCAGCCAATTCCCTCAAGGTATGCCTCTGCCCAATCATGCAAGTTTACATCACCTGGGTGAAGCATCCAGCCACTTTGCCATTTTGCAGGAATACCGGCATATCT
Source organism: Bacteroidales bacterium (assembly GCA_017556665.1). Lineage (GTDB taxonomy): Bacteria > Bacteroidota > Bacteroidia > Bacteroidales > UBA932 > Egerieousia. The sequence continues at coordinate 5,149 of JAFYMJ010000051.1, read as the reverse complement.
TGCCATTGTTATGAATGTAAGGCCAACTTGTCCACAATCACCATGCATATTGTCATAAACATATTGAGGGATGTTACCAATTGTAGAGTACTCTCTTGCACTTGCCCATGGATATGTAGCAGTTATATAATCAAAGATTTTTCTTGCCTTCAAATATGGATTTTGCTCATTTCCAACAATACTGTCTGTAATTCTTTTTACATCTGGAGTAAAGATTACGTGAGTCTCTCTTTCTGCTGTATATTTCTTATAAAGCTCGCTCTCTGTATTGTAAGGTTTTACATCCTCTGCACCAAAGTTGAACCAATGGTTATATGCAGTATACTCCAATTCATAACCAAAAACAGCCTCCTGGTCTTTCTTTGCCACTGCCTGCATATACATGCTCTTGTGAACATATGAATCTGGAGAAATTATATACTCAGGCTGAGTTGTTGAAAGAAGTTTTATCTTGCCGCTTCTTTCTGTCTCCATTGGATATGGAAGCCATACTCTTATAACTTCTCCATCGGGAACCTCATTAGCCTTTACAGTTATTGTATATTTAATTTTGTATGCTTGAGGCATCAATACATTCTCCACTTTCTTTACAGATGCATTCTCTACAACTTTTGGAAGATACTCTCCTAAGAATATATCCAACTCATCTGATTGTCTTCCATTTACATCCCAATGCTTTTGAGCCTCCTTGTCAATTCTGAACAAGTTTCTTGGTGCATTCCAGAAATATTTCTTAACGCCATCAATAACTTTGCACTCCAATGCGCCTGTACTCTCCCAATGTGCAAGTTGCTCTGGAGTTACATCTGGAATAACTTTCTTTATATATGCAATGGCAGCAGTATCATCCTTTCTAAAATCTTTTCTGATTCTGTCAAGCACATCTATTTTTGAATTATAGTCGTATACCTGTTTTGGAGTAAGCTTCTCTGTAGCCATTTTAAGTTTCATCAGCTGCTGGGCATCTGAGTACATTCCCTGCTCAATAAGGTTATCTATTGTCTCATCCGACAAAGCATTCTGTGCCATTTGACCGCAAGAATATGCAGCAAAAGCAACAACTAAAAGTAAAAAAATCTTTTTCATAAGTATTTAAGCGTTTATTTGTTTCTGTGCAGTATATATTTCTCAAAGTTATAAAAAAATTCAGACTTTCAGTTTAATATTTGCAGATACACAACAGTTGGCCTCCATTATCATTTTAACAAATCAAAATACAGATAGTAATATGGCAACAGTAAAAGTTAAATTCAGACCATCTACAGTTGATGGCAGACAAGGTTCAATTTTCTATCAAGTAATACACAAGCGGATAGTCAGGCAGCAGAAAACAGATTATCATCTTTACAGCCATGAGTGGAACAACAACCTGTCAAAGATAATATTCCCTAAATCAAGCCATGAGAGAAGACACTACCTTTTAGAAACAAGCAATAAGATTAGAATGGATATGAACCACTTTAAGAAAATTATTGCAGATCTTGATTTTAACAGTTGCTGCTATACTGCCAATGATGTTATTCTAAAAATTACCTCCAATCTGCCATACAACAGTTTGTTCTCATTTATGGAAGATACCATATCCAATCTTAAAACAATAGGTAGAATACGCACATCAGAAACATACACCACTACACTGAGCAGTTTCAAACGATTTAGAAAGAACAGGGATCTTACCTTTGACGATATTGATTCTGATATGATGACAGCCTACCAGGCATACTTGTACAGCAATGGTGTAAGTGCAAACTCATCATCATTCTATATGCGCAATCTTAGAGCTATGTACAATCGAGCTGTAGAAAAGGGGCTTACCGCACAAAAGCTCCCGTTCAAACATGTTTACACAGGTGTAGATAAAACAATAAAAAGAGGTATCCCAATAGGTATAGTAAAAAAACTGAAAGAAATAAACTTCTCTTTAAGTTCACCATATGGATTTGCACGCGATATGTTCCTTTTTAGCTTTTACACCAGAGGCATGTCATTTGTAGATATGGCATATTTAAGGAAAAAAGATCTGCAAAAAGGGGTATTATCGTACCGCAGACGTAAAACCGGGCAACAACTCATAATAAAGTGGGAAGAATGTATGCAGGAAATTGTTGACAAATATGACACTTCCCACTCACACTACCTGTTACCAATAATAAATCCAAATGGCAATAAGGATGAACGCAAACAGTACATTTACTCGGCCCACAGCATTAACCGTTGTCTTAAAGTCATTGGAGAGGAACTTGATTTGTCTGTTTGTCTTACTTTCTATGTTGCCCGTCACTCATGGGCCAGCATTGCCAAAAGTATGAATATCCCTCTATCGGTAATCAGTGAAGGTATGGGACATGACTCAGAAGCCACCACACGCATATATCTGGCCTCTCTAGACAATGTAGAAATAGATAACGCAAACAAAAAAATACTACAATCGCTGCATCTATAAGATTGTTGAGCAAATATACAGTCTCTTTATAAGAGAAGCTCTTAATAAACAAAATAACACATATCCAGAATGTTAGAGTTCTACATTATTTCTTTTTGCTAAACAAATTCTGCATAAACTCAACAGAAGTGGATACAAGAGCTATAAATTCAGCAGAATAAAACTACATTATTCCCCAAAAAATGTGTAACTTTACACAAGTTTTCACCTCTCTTATAAAGAGAAGTGAAGGGGTATTATGACTCATTTCTTTAAGATTTATTATATAACACTGATTATCATATTACTAGGAACAGATCTAATCTATTCCCAGGAGAGTTACGCCAATAACTGTCAATTTGTGAGAAAAGAGCACAGCAATATTCAGGTCCATTTTAGGTTTGACACATATATACTTGAACCTCAATATATGGGCAATAGTGCTTCCCTCCAAAAACTCACCCACATTATAGATTCTATTGGTGTTTTACAAATTGATTCTGTTGTTATAATATCCCAATCATCACCAGAAGGAGTTTACGAGCATAACCTTATGTTATCAAAAAGAAGGGCAAATACACTAAGCAAATATATTCTAAAACGGCATCCACAATTATCTGAACGTTTATATGTTCACCCTAACGGAGAATCTTGGTCCCAGTTAAGGGAATATGTAAAAAAAGATACTCTCCTAAAGAACTCCACCATTGAAAAAGTTATATCTGTAATTGATGCAAAAATTAACATAGGAACAAAAAAATGGCGTATGCAGAGACTTCCTGTATACAGATATCTTCTTAAAACATACTACCCCTTAATAAGAAACACTGTTTTCTGCATAATTCACTACAGCAAAACTTTACCTGTCCCGGCGAAGATACAACCAATTGCAACCTCCGCCACTGTAAAGTCTAATGCTGCATCAAATATTATAAAATACATTCCATACACATCTCCAACAGAATCTCCTGTTCCAGACAACGGAATGTTCTACCACAGGCTCCATCTAAAGACCAATGCACTAGGCTTGGGTTTGGGAATTGCCAATATTGCAGCCGAAATAGATATGGCAGAACACTGGTCATTTTCACTGCCAGTGTATTACTCTGGATGGGACTATTTTAAAACTACAATCAAGTTCAGAACTTTTGCCATCCAACCAGAATTCCGATATTGGTTTTCAAGACTCAACGATGGATTATTTGCGGGAGTTCATGTAGGATTGGGCTATTACAATCTTGCCACTAATGGTAAATACAGATATCAGGACCTTAACAGGGAAACACCCGCTATAGGTACAGGCATTAATATAGGTTACAGAATACCTATAGGCAAAGGCAATCATTGGAGAGTAGAATTTTCGGTTGGAGCAGGTGCATATAAAGTGCATTATGACATATTCCACAACACCCCAAACTCAAACGAAGGTTTGTTGATACGCAGTATAAAGAGAGCATATTGGGGTATTGATCAGGCGTCTGTATCATTCTCATATACATTTCACTTTAACAAAAAAGGGGGTAAACTATGAGAATTGTCCTATATCTTATTGCATACATAATACTCTTAACGTCATCTTCATGCAATGTTCACCAATGGCCAGAGGCATCAAAGTACGCAAAACTACATCTGCGCCTGAATTATGAGACTGAAATTACTGAATGGAAATACTTGTACAATGATGACGATATAAAAGAATTGGGCTTGGGAAAAACATATGACAACTGCCAGCAACACGGCACTATACAATATATTATCAGGGCGTACCCTTTATCTGGGAAACAACGTGCAGAAGAAGACTTCACTCAGGAATTTGTATTCACAAAGGATATTGATAACGGCTACAATCACAATTTTACACTTGACATTCCACCTGGAGAATACAATATTATGGTATGGTCAGACTTGGTAGACACAAGTACCAATACCAATTTCTATAATGCACGCAAATTTTCTGAGATTACCCTCAAAGGCACACATGCTGGCAATACAAACTACAGAGATGCTTTTAGGGGAACATGCAACATCTCTCTTACAACAGATTATACTGAGCAGTCTCCAGACACACTCAACATTACAATGCAACGCCCTATGGCAAAATTTGAATTTGTAACTAATGATGTAGTCGAATTCATAAAAAAAGAGAGATACCGTTATGGTCCCAATGGGGTTTCTAATGGCAACAATATAAAAATTGAGGACTATAAAGTAGTGTTCTACTATGTTGGGTTTATGCCATATGCATATAGCATGTTCACCGACAAACCTGTTGATTCTGCAACAGGAATAATGTTTGAGACAAAATTAAAAGGTCTTGACAAATCTAAAGCTTCAATGGGATTCGACTATGTATTTGTAAATGGAATGGTATCTACCGTTACTATACAGATTGGAATATATGATAAAAAGGGTAACCAACGCTCATTAACCAACCCTGTAAAAGTATCACTTATGAGAAGCCACCACACAACTTTAACGGGAAATTTCCTTATGCAAAATGCATCCGGAGGTGTTGACTTAAATCCCAATTATGATGGTGACCTTAACTTGGTTTTTTAATGAATCTACAAATTATTTAATATAAACTTAAAATTACAAAAAAAGATGAGACAAAATTTATTGGCAGGAATTTTTGTAGCAGTGAACTTGCTGCTGGCTGCATCTTGTTCAAATGATGATCTTGAAACAGACAAGTCAATTAGTCAAGCTCAAGTAACATTCTCTCTT
>JAFYMJ010000050.1 GCA_017556665.1 Bacteroidales bacterium | reverse complement strand
CAAGAATCTTCTACATCAGAGAGCTCTCAGGTAAGAAGGCACGCATCAAAGAGCGTAAGGTTGCTAAGAACAACTAAGACATACAACGGCTCCGTAGCTCAACTGAATAGAGCATCTGACTACGGATCAGAAGGTTACAGGTTTGAATCCTGTCGGAGTCACAAAAAAGCATCCAATTTTGGATGCTTTTTTTGTTTTATTTTATAACTTTATAAGTTTTTTTGATGTTATTACCATCAAAAATTATGAATAATAAGGATCAGGACATAGCATACTTTATATCATTTTGTATTGAGCAATACAAGAAAGCTAAAGGGTTGTCGGGAGCAGAGGTCCTGGATATATTTGTAAAATTTGGTGTTCTGGATTATCTGAAAGATCATTTTGATATTCTACATACGCAAAGTTATCAGTGGTTGCTGGAAGATATAGATGAATTTATTGAGAAGAGGAGGTAGGATATGAAAATTTATCATGGGAGTTTGGATATTGTAAAAGCCCCTGAAATTCGTAAACCCAACAGAACTTTAGATTATGGAGTTGGCTTCTATGCAACATCCTCATATGATCAGGCAGTTTCTTGGGTGAAGCGTAGAATGGCTGAAAGTAAATCTGACACGGGTTACATTAACATTTATGAATATGACCAAAAAGAGAAAAGTAATTTGAATATTCTCTTTTTTGATGGACCTTCAGAGGAATGGGTTGACTTTGTGATGAGTAATCGTACTATTAAAAATTTTACCCACGATTATGATGTAGTTTATGGGCCGGTTGCAAATGATAGAGTTTATGCTGCATTTGCTCTCTATGAGGGAAGATTGATTGATAAGATAACTCTTATTAAAGAGCTTAAAACATATAAACTTGTTGATCAGTTTTTATTTCATACAGAGCGTTCTCTTAAATTATTGAACTTTATACAAGCGGAGGAGGTAAAATTATGATGAACCTGAATATTACTCAAGATAATTTATATCTGCTTCTCCCTTCCAAAATCAGTTGGTTGGCAATGTTGATGGTGGAGGATAAAGGGGTTTCTATAACTGAAGCTATAGAAACTCTTTATAAATCTGACCTGTACAAGCAATTGGAGAAGGAAGAGACTAAATTGTGGCATTTGGGACCAGTTGCATTATATGAGTCTCTTTATTAAGTTAAACTCCAGTGTAAATAATATGATTAAAATCAGCAGAAAGCTTATTTTTGGGTTAGGTTAATATAATAAGATGTAATAACTGGAATGGCGGAGCCCCAATCCTGTTCCCTACGCCACTTCTCCCACCTGCACGACGGTTGTCTTTCATAGGGCTTTTCCCCCATAGTCTTTGGATGAGTTTGCGTGTTTTTTTGAGGGGATAAATTCCATCCCTCAATAAGAACCAGATTTAATATATTTTGTCACTCATTGAGGGATTTGGTAAGTATACGTTTGAAATAGGAGGAAAGAAGAAAGGAAAAAAACAGATAGAAGATGTACCGGATGGATACGTAGTTAGGGATGATATTGAATATGGCAGTGACATTATTATTCCTCTATGGCATTTCGGACTGAATTATTAAGTTATTATATACCCCACCATGAAACATACCCTGAAACTAATATTAGCCTTAATGGCAATAGTTACCCTCTCAGCCTGCACCAGCAACACCAGACCCCTGAAGGTCCTCTACTGGAACATCCAGAACGGAATGTGGGACGGACAGACAGATAACTATGAAAGGTTTACAGATTGGGTGCGGCAGCAAGATCCGGATATCTGTGTCTGGTGCGAGTCAGTTACCTTATACAT
>JAFYMJ010000002.1 GCA_017556665.1 Bacteroidales bacterium | reverse complement strand
GATCCCGACAAGTCAAACATTCCTTCATTCTACGTATATGACTCATATTCAGATGAGTTGAGAATGGTAAGGAAACAGATGAGAGACCTTCAGGGTAATGGAGAGGAGCTTCCCGACGAGAAAAGGATGGAGCTTGCAGTCCTTTTGCAGAGGAATGCAGATTTGGAGTTGGAGATCAGGGAGAAACTGTCGGGAGAATTAAAAGAATTTGCTGATGATTTGAGTCTGGCTTTGAGGAATTTGTCTGTTTTGGACATTCTTATTGCTAAGGCGGCTCAAATGAAGAAGCTTGGGTTGTGTTTCCCAGTGATTGTGGAGGATGGGGAGACTTTCTATAATGGAATGTTCAATCCGGCTGTGAAGGAGATGTTGGCTGCGCAAGGTAGGGAGTATATGCCGGTAGATATATGTTTTGAGAGGGAGCCGGTAACTATTATCGGTGCCAATATGGGTGGTAAGAGTGTGGTTTTGAAGTGTTTGGCTTTGAACCAGCTTCTGGCCCAGTATGGTTTTGGAGTGGCTGCGCACGACTGTTGCGTCAATCTTGTGGAGGAGGTGATCCTTTGCATTGGAGACGAGCAGAGTATTGTTAAGGGAGTTTCTTCTTTTGCAGGAGAGATTCTGGCAATAAATGAAGTGATAAGGAAGATGAGGGAGGGAAAATGTATTCTTGCCCTTGTTGACGAGCCAGCCAGAACTACAAACCCGGTTGAGGGTACTGCGCTTGTAGAGGGATTGCTTGAGGTGGTTGGTACAGCTAAAGGAGGTTTTGTACTTACAACCCACTATAATATCCTCAATGACAAGGTGAAGAGATATAGGGTGAGAGGTTTGAGAGAGGGAGCGATGGATTATACCCTGGAGGTTACACATTGTGGAGATGTGCCGCATGAGGCTGTTGCTATTGCAGAGAGCCTTGGTATTGACCCTCAGTGGATTGAGCTTACAAAAAAGAACTTAAATAACTAACATACAATTATATGCAGAGTAAATTAGGATTGGATTTTAAAAAGGTTGAGCACGCAAAGTCGTTGGCTAAAGACATTGCCAATGAGGTTCAGGCTTTTGTTGAGTCTAAGACAACTGTAGCAGTTGAGCGTACATTGTGTAGACTTATGGGAATTGACGGCGTTGATGAGAATCAGGTTCCGCTTCCAAACGTAGTAGTTGATGATCTTAAATCTAAAGGCGTACTAGGAGAGGGTGTTCTTTTCTATATAGCTAATGCTATGGTTAACACCGGTCTTACTCCTCAGGAGGTTGCAGAGAAAGTTGCAACTGGAGCTTTGGATTTGACTAAAATAGAGGTAGCTGACAAAGCAGCTATTGAGGCAGTTCTTCAGCCAGTTATTGATGGCAGCATTGCTAAGATCAGAGCTAGAAGAGAGCGCAGAGAGAACTATCTTAATACAATTGGTGAGGGTCCAAACCTTACTTGTATGTAATTGTTGCTACAGGTAACATTTATGAGGATGTTGTTCAGGCTGAGGCTGCTGCAAGACAGGGTGCTGATATCATTGCCGTT
>JAFYMJ010000049.1 GCA_017556665.1 Bacteroidales bacterium | reverse complement strand
ATTACCCCCATATTCACATACCTGACACTTTTTCCCAATACATGAACAATCCCAAAACCCAATATCTGGGTTCCGGGATCTATTCCAAGTATTATCTTGTCAAGGTTTTTGTTACTCATCAACAAACTTATTACTCTATTACTGAGAAACCTGCAAATTTGGCCAAAGCCTCTGGCAAATGAATTCTTCCTTGCTCATCCTGATTGTTCTCAATTAGTGCTGCAAGAATTCTTGGCAAAGCCAATGAACTGCCGTTAAGTGTATGGGCCAATTGTGTTTTGCCCTGATCATCTTTGTATCTAAGTTTCATTCTGTTAGCTTGGAAACTCTCAAAGTTTGAAACAGAACTTACCTCTAACCAACGTTGCTGAGCCTCTGAGTATACCTCAAAATCATATGTAATGGCAGAAGTAAAACTCATATCTCCACCACATAATCTTAAAATTCTGTATGGCAACTCCAACTCCTTAACAATGCTCTCAACATGCTCAACCATTCCATCCAATGCTTTATGAGACTCCTCAGGCAATGATAATTGAACTATCTCAACCTTATCAAATTGATGCAGTCTGTTCAATCCTCTTACATCCTTACCATATGAACCTGCCTCTCTTCTGAAACATTGTGTATATGCAGTCATTTTAACAGGAAAATCTGACTTTGCCAAAATACAGTCTCTGTATATGTTTGTTACAGGAACCTCTGCAGTTGGAATCATATAGAAATTATCCAAACCAACATGATACATTTGTCCCTCTTTATCTGGCAATTGACCTGTTGCATAAGCAGAAGCCTCATTTACAACCAATGGCGGCTGAACCTCCAAGTAACCTGCTTTTGTATTTCTGTCCAAGAAGAATGATATTAAAGCTCTTTGGATGGCAGCACCCTTACCTTTATACACTGGGAAACCTGCACCTGTAAGTTTTACACCCAAATCAAAATCTATAATATCCAAAGATTTTGCCAATTCCCAGTGAGGTTTGGCATTTGCAGGAAGTTCTTTCTTTACACCACCCTCTCTAACAACTACATTATCTTCTGCTGTTTTACCCTCTGGCACCAAACTGCATGGCAAGTTAGGAAGCAATACCAAAGCATCCATCATCTCTGCATTTCTGGCCTCCATCTGTGCCTCTAACTCCTTAGATTGCTCTTTTAATCTTGCTACCTCATTCTTTATAGCCTCTGCAGCCTCTTTCTCACCTTTTTTCATTAACATTCCAATCTCTTTAGCCTTGGAATTCTGTTGTGCAAGCACTTGGTCAAGACTTGTTTGCGCTGCTCTTCTTTTTGCATCCGCCTCAAGTATATTTTTTACAATATCCTTTGCATCAAAGTTTTTTACAGCCAATCTTTCAATTACAAACTCTGGCTGCTCTCTTAAAATCTTTAGAGTTAACATATCTTGTAAGTTTAATTTGCTTAAGAAATTAAAAAAGGCACCCTATACTAAGGATGCCTCTATTGCATAAGTCCAGCAATCCTTAGTTTTGATAAGGAAGAACCGATACATACGATTTACCCTCTGCTTTCTTAGTGAAAGTTACTACACCATCAATTAAAGCAAAAAGAGTGTGGTCTTTACCCATTCCAACGTTCAAACCAGGATTATGAACTGTACCTCTTTGGCGTACAATAATGTTGCCTGCCTTACATTTTTCGCCACCGAAAATTTTAAGGCCTAGTCGTTTACTTTGTGATTCACGGCCGTTCTTTGAACTACCGACACCTTTCTTATGAGCCATAGTCTAATAAAATTTCTAATTAAGCAATTGATTCAATTTGGATTTGTGTTAAGCATTGACGGTGACCGTTCTTTTTGTCATAACCTTTACGACGTTTTTTCTTAAAAACAATCACTTTTTTACCTTTCAAGTGCTCTAGAACTGTAGCTTTAACAGCTGCACCCTCTACGTAAGGAGCACCTACCTTAACAACACCCTCATTGTCTGTTAATAAAACTTTCTCAAAAGAAACTGAGGCTCCAACCTCATCCTGTAGGCGGTGAACATAAATCTTTTTACCAGCCTCTACTTTAAACTGTTGTCCTGCAATATCTACAATTGCGTACATTATAAAATAAATTTTACGGGTTTCGATAGTAAGCGGTTAGTCAAATAACTAACTCTTATTCAATAGCTTATCTACCTTTTATTAAATTTTTGGACTACAAAAGTAGTATTTTTTATGCTTTATACAAAAAAAATGCATCTTTTTTTAAATAACATTTTTATTACTTTTTTAATTTTTATTAAATTTGTAAAATAAATGAAATGATTATGGAGTCACCTTTTGAGTATAACAAATGCGTATCGGGAGCTAATTTCATTGGCAGAACGCACGAAGTTGGGTTATTGTGCAATCTTATAAGAGAGCGCAACAATGTCCTTATATACGGTCCGGCAAGAATTGGAAAGAGATCACTTATATACAATTCATTAGAGAAACTAAAACAAGAATCTTACGATTTTGTCCTATGCAACATAAGTCTTTTCAACATCAGGTGTGTTGAAGCATTTATGTTAAAATACACAAACGAACTGCTATCCTGTTTCTCAAACTCTGCCATTGAATGGACCAGCATAATTAAGAAGTATGCCCCATCTGCACCGTATGTAATTGATTCCACATCACATTCCAAAATAAAATTCACATACTCATCAAAAGCACTCCTTAACAATACGCAAATTAATGAGATTCTCAATTTGCCAGAAAAATTGGCAAATGAGTTCAATACCCGTATCATAATTTATTTTGACCAATTCCAGGATATAATCTTGTTTGATGACCCTCACTCATTCTTCTTGACGCTAGAGAAACAATGGAACTCACAAACAAGAACTAACTTTATAATTACAGGTGAGAGATACAATGCAATGAATGAAATATTTGAAGAGAAAAAATATTTCTATCATTTTGCACACAGGATTGTAATCAATCCTATTGATGAAAAAATCTTTACAGACTACATTGTAAAAGGGTTTATGAAAGCTGGTAAAGTTGCCCAACCGGAACAAGCTGCCGCCATATACAATGTTGTAGAGGGAGACCCTTGGTATGCACAACACCTTGCATCCATCTGCTTTGATCTGGCCAAAGGTTACCTTAACGACAAAATCATTGAGCAAGGGGTATCAAGGCTTTTGAATCTGCATGACTGGTTGTTCCACTCAATTGCATATGGTCTTAGCAGACATCAGTTAAGATTCATTAAAGCAATTCTTGAAGGTGTTACAAAATTTTCATCTGCCGATATACTTGACAAATACAATTTGAACTCTTCTGCAAATGTGAACAGACTAAAAGAGGCTCTGTGCAAAAAAGAAATTATAACATTCAATGAAAAGAAGGAAGCTATATTTCTTGATCCCCTTTTAAAACTTTGGTTCAACAGATATTTCTTTACTAAATAGACATCAATGGAAAAGGTTGTAATTTTAAGTGGTGCTGGAATTAGTGCAGAGAGCGGTATAGAAACTTTTAGAGGTGGAAATGGATTATGGGACAACTATAATGTAGAAGATGTTGCTTCCATTGACGGATGGCACAAAAACAGAGAACTTGTCCTTAAATTTTACAACATCAGACGCAGAGAAATAGAGAAGGCCCAACCAAACTCTGCCCACATTGCATGCCACACTCTAGAGAGCAAATACGATGTAACCGTTGTAACCCAGAATGTAGATGATTTGCACGAGAGAGGTGGCAGTTCAAATATAATTCACCTGCACGGAGAGATTACCAAAGCCCGCAGTGAGAAAGCAGACTGGGACCCCAATTATCATATAGGATATAAGGATATAAATATTGGGGATAAGGCTCCCGACGGAGGGCAGCTGAGACCTCATATTGTATGGTTTGGTGAAGCTGTACCAGAACTTGCAAGGGCTGCCAAGGCTGTTGAAAAGGCTGACATTCTTATTATAATTGGCACATCATTAAATGTATATCCTGCAGCAGGTCTTGTAGGCTATACAAAAACCGGATGCAGGATATTTCTTATTGATCCAAACCCTATGAATCTTAGATTACCTAACTTTAGACAATTTGTTACAACCGCAACAGACGGAATGAAACAATTGTCTGAATTGTTGCTTGGCTAATACTCAATAAGGGTTACAAAACCATCCATAGTACTTACAAGAATCTTATTGTCCCCTATTGGTTGAATATAATTGATAAGGGCCATTGAGATTTTGTGTTTCCATGCAATTGAACCATCTACAGCATTCAAGGCTATAATGTTTCCTTTATCTGTAGGAATAAATACCAATCCTTTACCATCTTTTCCCCCTGTGGCTGTACTTGTAATTGGAGTTGGGGCTATTTCATATCCAAAACCGGCATTTGATTCCCATTTTTTAATGACTCCACTAGGCACCATTGGCTGATCCAATGCAGTAACTGCCACCATACCTGCTGTATATGCCAAGACCATATCTTTCATTGTCTTTACATAGTATGTCTTTTTGTCGGGAGACAAACCAACAGATTCTCTTCCCCCCTTCTCTTCCCACAATTGCACTCCGTTCTTGGCATTTATTCCATAACTCATTCTTTTAGGAGTAGCTATTATAATTGAGCGTCCTGCCTTTACTGGCCATACAGACGCTGGTGAATACATCCTGCTTCCTTTGGTAACCCATGTCCATTGAATCTTACCGTTTGACGGATCTAATGAATATAGGGTATTAGCCCAATCTCCAAATACAACCTGAGACTTGTCTACATATGGTTTGCACTCCACAAAACCCTTTATTTCATTATTTTTCCATATAAGTTTACCATTCTTGGCATTAATTGCTCTGAATGTATTGTCTGATCCACCTATATAAACAGTATTTCCTAAAATTGCAGGCGAGCCCAGTACTGATTTCTCAAACTGATGTTTCCACTTTAATTTGCCATCCTTAAGGCTTAGTGAGTAAACATAATTGTCTGTACAACCTACAATCACAGAAGCATTTGATGTTCCGTCTGCATATATCGCCGGTGTAGAGAAAATCTTGCCTCCTGCCTTATAGCTCCACACAACAGATCCATCTTGCCATCTCAAAGCATATATGTACCCTTGTGCATTTGCATATACAACATAATCTTTGGATGGTACTGCACCGCTCCCTATATCTGCACTGTCTGTCCTGCGCCAGATTTCCTTTACATTTGGATAATCCTTGTTCATATCAAAATTTTGTCGGGGATATTTAATATTTGAATTGAATGGTGTTCCATTGCTCATTCTTAATGTGTGCCATGGATGACCTGTTTTTTTATGGTTTGCCAATCTCTCACTGAATGTAACTGTACTCCCCTCAAATTTTACAATAGTATAACCGGGACCTTTCTTGCCTGTTGCCATAGATGATCTGCCTATAACTCCAGGTATTCCTTCATAGACCATGGCTCTGTCCTGATGCCAGTGTCCATTTAGAATTAGCTGTGTGTTCATCTTATGAAGCACATCAAGCACTTGTGTATAATTAAGGACAGATGTATCCATTGGAAAATGGTTTATGAATACCAACGGTTGTTTTGGGTCTATAGAGTGTGACAGAGAATCAAGCCAAACCATAGTTTCCCTTGGTACCAGTGCTGGGGCCATTCTCATGTTTGGGCCACTGTTTGTTCCAATAAATCTTATTCCTTCTTTCTCAAAGTCAAAAGATTCATAGCCAAAAACTTTGACAAATGTATTGCACCCGCTTTCACTCCATTTGGAATCATGGTTGCCTGCTACAATATAGTATGGAATTGTTAGCTCATCTATAATCTCTTTTGCCAGTTTAAGTTCTGCATCAGAACCAAACTCAGTTATATCTCCTGCAAAAATTGCAAAAGACAACTCTTTATTTGAGTTGATGTCTGCAATGCATTCTTTTAGTTCTTTAACACTTTCAGCACCAACAGCAATGTGAGTATCAGACAAATATGCAAATGAAAACTTCTGTGCATTCAGGTTTGCCACTGTAAAGAGTGCAACCGCAATAAGAATATAACGTTTCAATACAGACATAATGATATAGGTTTCTTTATTAAATATTATAGGTAAAGCAAATTTAGTTATTTTTTCATAACTTTGGCAGCGTAAAAGAAACAGTTATGTATAAAAAATTAGAAGCTAAAGAAGCTAAGATTGCAGTTATAGGACTTGGTTATGTTGGTTTGCCTCTTGCATTGGAGTTGGCAAAGACTTTTAAGGTTATAGGATTTGATGTTAATCAGGCCAATATAGATTTGCTTAAAAACAATATTGACCCTTGCAGAGAACTTCCAGGCAAAGCTTTTGAAAACTCAGACATACTATTTACCTCCAACAGCAATGAATTGGCAGGAGCCTGCTTTTATATTGTAGCTGTTCCAACCCCTATAGACAACCATAGAACGCCAGATTTGGCACCATTGCTTTCGGCAACAGAGTGTGTTGCCAAATACCTTAAAAAAGGAGACTACGTTGTGTATGAATCTACTGTTTTCCCTGGATGTACCCAAGAAAGATGTGTTCCTGTTCTAGAAGAGTTGTCGGGATTAAAATTGAATACAGACTTTTATGTGGGCTATTCTCCAGAGAGAATAAATCCTGGCGATGCCCAGCACAGCCTCCAGAATACTACTAAAATTGTTTCAGCAACAACACCCAATGCATTGGAAAATGTGGCATTGGTATATGAAAAAGTTGTGAAAGCAGGTGTTCATAAAGCTCCTAATCTAATGGTTGCAGAGGCTGCAAAAATTATGGAAAACACACAAAGGGATGTAAATATTGCCCTAATGAATGAGTTCTCCATTATTTTTGGAAAGATGGGAATAAACACATATGATGTCCTTGAAGCAGCCGGAACCAAATGGAATTTTCTTAAGTTCTTCCCTGGTCTTGTTGGCGGACACTGTATTGGCGTTGACCCTTATTATATGGTATACAAAGCCAATGAGCTTAATTACCATCCACATGTTATTCAAAGTGGACGTTTTGTGAATGATTCAATGGGTGGATATATAGGCAAACAGACTGTAAAGAAAATGATTGCCGCTGGCATATCTCCTATTGGAGCACGTGTTCTGGTATTGGGCATTACTTTTAAAGAGAATGTTGCAGACATACGAAACTCTAAAGTTGCTGATATAATCAAAGAGCTGAAAAGCTTTAGCGTGAGTGTAGATGTTATTGACCCTCAGGCAGACCCACAACGTGTATTGCAAGAGTACAATATAGAAACAACCGCAAAACCATCTGGAAAATACCAGGCTGTTATTGCGGCTGTATCTCACAAGGAATATGTTAATCTTACTCAGGAAGATTTTGACAATCTGCTTGTTCCTAATGGAGTTCTTATAGACATTAAGGGTAATTACAAGGGAAAAATCTCCAAATACTCTTACTGGAGTTTGTAGAGATCTAAATAATCTCTACATCTGGAGATTGCATCCATCCTTGTCTGCCATCTGCCAATTCTATTCTAATCCAGTTCTGTACCTCCTCCAGAATTTGGATTTTTGTACCCATATGCAAAATGAACAAATTGTTACCTGTTGAATTTGGTGCACTTTTTACATTACTTACAGGAACCATTACAACAGCGTAATCTTTGCTTGCCCCGGTTGAAGCCAAATTTGCAGAAAACAAAATTGAAAACAGCATCATAAGAAAAGTTATGCATGCACATATGAAACTTACCTTTCTTTGACCTGTTACAGGTGCAAATTTGAATCCCAACAGGAATACCAGAGTTATTGCAAAGAATGCCAATGCTATATATGCCCATACATTAGATGAGAAGATGTTTCTTATATCTCTTGTCCAAGTTGTAAGAATAAACTCTGGAACACTCTCAATTTGGTCCAGTGTATGCAACTTTGCTATCTCAAGATTCTTGATTGCATCTTCGCCAGAAGGATTAAGCTTTAAGGCTCTCTCATAATAAACAATGGCCTTTGCTATTTCACCTAATTTATAATGGCAGTTACCAATATTATAGTACAAATTATAGGATGATTTTCCGCTCTCCTGAATAGCTTGATATTTCTCAAGAGCACTATTGTACTCACCAACTGAATATGCCTCATTTGCCTGATCCCATAATTGATATGAATCTTGCGCACAAGCTATATATGCCAACAACAAAAAAATTGCAGTAAATATATTCTTTCTCATATTTGTCCCTTTTTATAACCTGTCTTCCAGATTTGAAATTGTATCAATTGCTTTCTTATAATGCAGCTCCATTTGTCCATCTTTACCAGATTGGGAATAACGGGCCATCTCACAATCATCCAACAGTTCCATAAAGTCATTGATATTTTGCTCGCTAACAGACTTCTCCACTAATGTCTCCTTTATTGTATCTCTTTGCATCTGTGCAAATGAAATTGACAATTTATCGCTTATATACCCAAGCAGAGCTTTGTGCAATTCCTCATAAAAAGAAGAGTAAAGATTTTCCTTAAGATAAACCTGAGCCTGCATCAACCTTGTTCTTGCAACTTTATTGGCTTTCTTGTTTCTGAATCTCTTTATGTCTCCCTTTAACTTTATATTTCTCTGCAACAAGAAAGCAGCCCCAGCAGCAACAGCAAGTATAGCCAAAGCCATTACATAAAAGTACCAGCTTGTAATTACAAACTTGCCTGTTGGCATCAATAGAGGGTTTCCACTCTTGATGTATCTGATATCTTCACCAATATTTGCAACTGCCTGTTTGGTCAATCCCTGAACAGTTGCAGTTGTAACTGTTGCCTCACCTTTAAGTACATTAATTACAATACTGTCACTGCTGATTGTAACATATTTCTTCTTGTCAATATCATAATAAGAATATACTATAGGGTCCATTACAAATCTACCCTCACTTCTTGGAATAAAAGGAAATTCAAATCTCTTTTTACCACTTATTCCGTTTGCTCCATTAGTAAACTTATTATCTGTTTTTGAAGCATAAGTCTCAAAATCTGCAGGTAAATTTACCTTAGGACTCTCAATAAGATTAAGATTACCTGAACCTGTAACATCAACTATTAAAGATGCAGCATCGTGAGCCTTTATCTCATCTCTATTTAAACTTACATCCAATGAGAATTTTCCAACACCGCCTCCAAAACTCTCTGGTGCACCCCCAGGAAGAGGCTTCACATGAATGGTTGTAGCCTTTGAGGTAATTCTTTTTCTTACTATCTGATACCCTTGGTCAAAGAAGTCATCAAAAATATTTGTAGGTCTGGTATTTCTTACAGAAACCTGCACCTGGCATATCATTTCTGCAGGATTTACTACTATATCACCGGTTTGCTGTGGCAACAACATATATTTTCTAAGGACTGCAGAATTGTAAATTTTACCATCAACACTCT
>JAFYMJ010000048.1 GCA_017556665.1 Bacteroidales bacterium | reverse complement strand
CTTTGAAGATGATGTTAACATAGCAAAAGCTTTGCTTGATGCAGCACAAAAGTGGGGAAAAGAGCAGGGGATGGAGCAGATGCATGGCCCATTGGCATATAATACATTGGGCAGACAAGGTATGCTTGTAGAGGGCTTTGAGAATACGCCTCCAACAAATTGTCTTTACAATCATCCATATTATGTTTCTGCAATGGAGGAGCTTGGCTTTGAGAAAGAGGTTGACTGGATTCAGTATAAGCTAAAAGCTTCACAAGGTGTTCCGGAGAAATTGCACAGAATCTCTGAAATGCTCATAAAGAGATATAACTTAAGGGTATTGGATATTAAGACAATTAAGGGAGAGTTTAAGGAGAAACTTATAAGAAGATTCTTTAATGTCTATAATGAGAGTTTTAAATCTGTTCCAAACTTTATACCGTTTACAGAGGATGAGATGTTAAAGACAGGTAGAGCCTACTTTAAATTGCTGAAAGAGGAACTTACTTGTCTTGTTGTGGATGAGAATGATGATATTGCAGCATTTGGCCTTTGTTTTCCATCACTTTCGGAGGCATTTAAAAAAGCAAAAGGAAACTTGTTCCCATTTGGCTGGTATCATATTATAAAAGGTTACAAAAAATACAATACTATAGATTTGACTCTTATTGGCTCTAACCCAGATTGGGCATCAAAAGGATTGTCTGCAATTTACCATAATCACTTGGCAACAAGTTTTAAAGAGCATAATATTGCAGTGGCAATCACTAACCCTCAGGTAGATGACAATGTGGCTGCAATTAAGGTTTGGGAGAGTTATGATCACGAGCCTTATATGAGAAGACGGTGCTGGATAAAAGAAATTAAATAGATATAAATATATGAGTGAGAATTCTTTAATTGATAAAATTCAAGGTTTGCACGAGAAGTTCGCAAAGTTGCAGGAGCAGATTACAGATCCTGAACTTATGAACGATATGAAGAAATATGTGCAGCTTAATAAGGAGTATAAAGAGCTTGCCCCTATTGTAGAGGCTGGAGCAAAATACAAAAAGATGGTAGAGGATTATGAGGCTGCTAAAGATATTCTTCAGAATGAGAAGGATGAGGAGTTGAGAGAGATGGCTAAAGAGGAGGTTACATCTTTAGAGGAGGTATTGCCTCAGATGGAGGAGGACATTAAGCTTCTTCTTATCCCTGCAGATCCGCAAGATGCCAAAAATGCAATTATTGAGATTAGAGGTGGTGCCGGTGGCGATGAGGCTTCAATCTTTGCAGGAGACTTGTTCCGTATGTATTCAAAATACATTGAGAGAAGAGGCTGGAAAATGGAGGTTACCAGTCAGAGTGAGGGTACAAGTGGTGGATTTAAAGAAGTTATTATGAAGGTTTCGGGTGATGGTGTATATGGTGTGCTTAAGTATGAGTCTGGTGTTCACCGTGTACAACGTGTCCCTCAAACTGAGACTCAAGGTAGAGTTCATACATCGGCTGCATCTGTTGCTGTTCTTCCTGAGGCTGATGAGTT
>JAFYMJ010000047.1 GCA_017556665.1 Bacteroidales bacterium | reverse complement strand
TGCAGAAAAATGGGGTGGGGACTGCATGGTGGCGGGTACTGTCGGGAAAAATGAAATCCCCGCTGAATTCAGATGACTGGCTGCTGCCATGAGGGATCATTATTACACAAATGGGAATTGAGGCGTAGATGGCCCCGCCATTGGATGCCGCATCATTGGGATTCCAATGTGAATCCACCCACAACTTCCCCTCCCTGGTCAAATGCACCATTGAATCTGTAAACCGCATACCTTCCTCTGTCTGGAGGGGGTTGGCCAAGTTTTTCTTGTACATCTCTTCTGCCGCATCTCCATTCAGTGGATTGAACCTTGCTGTAGCAATACCCTTTACCCACTCGCATTGTGTAAACTCCGCAGGTGCATTTACCAGCTTTTTGAGGCATATCGTATCCCCGGGTGAGATTGATATTGCCCCATCCTGCAAATCCGCAATCTCTACGCTGTTCTCCAGTTCATAAAAAGGGAGGGCAAATACACCTGTCTCCTTCTCTCCTTGCGGGGTCATTGCAGATACTGACACTTCAATGCGGTAAAGCCGATACCGCCCCAAATCACTCCATTTAACCGTTACAGGACCGCTGCCCCTGTCTATTGTTGTTTCATCATAGCTGCGGTTGACATAGTTATAGAACCGGACTTGAGGGATGCTGGCCCCCTGACCGCCTGACGAAGGAATCCGTTTCCCAACCAGAGTCTGAAATCCATCCCCTACTGCAGAGATATAATGATTCTTGGGAAGGGCAGAACTGCCACCCAGCACATATATGGAATCACCCGAATAATTGAACGAATATACATCTCTATAGATATTCACCTCCTCTATTACAGGAGCAGTTGCCTCCGCCGGCAAATAGCCTGCAATTTCAAGCGTTCTCAAGCCCTCCTCGTAAACTTTGGCCGTATCTGAAGGGTTTATTCCGCCACACTCATACAGCTCGCCATTAAGCCTGAAAACAAGCTTTTCAACCGGAATAAATTTCTTCTGTTCCTCTTCCTGCGGAGGAACAGGAATATCCAGTTCTTTTTGACCGCTGCAGCCTGCTATTATTCCGCAAAGAAGGAATATAATCTTTTTCATATTACTGATTCTCCCTATTTATAAGACTTACCACTACCTTTACGATTACATCCATCTCTTCTGTACGGCTTTCAGCAATCATAAGTGTTAACGCAACAAGAGTATTATCAGCTATTCTCTTTTTTCCGTCGGGATTATATAAAATCCCATTCTTATCCATGAACCACAAAAACAACATTGCAGCTATACGCTTATTCCCATCACTGAATGAATGATTCTTTACAACAAGATAAAGCAACATTGCTGCCTTTTCCTCAACCGACGGATATAAATCATTTCCGTCAAATGTCTGATATATCTGACCTATACTGCTTTTGAACGAACCATCCTTTTCATTTGCAAACCATCTATTTTCGCCAAACTTGATTTTCAATGCATTAATGGCAAGAATTGCATTTTCATATGTTGCCCTAAAAGATTCTTCTTTAGTTACATTTTCTATTAAAATAGTCTGATGGTCATAACTATCTAAAATATCAAGAGCATAGACATAATCCCCTATTACATTGAATAAGCCGCCGTACTCATCATTTGATGCCAGATTTTGCAACGACATTGTCCTTGTCATCAGACGTACCACTTCCTTCAATTCGTTGTACCGCTCTAATTTTAAATCTTTACTGATTGCATATCCCTTTATAATATACTCTTTAAGAATTCGAGTTGCCCATTGCCTAAATCGTACACCTTGCATGCTTTTCACTCTATACCCTACAGATATAATTACATCCAGACTATAGACCTTTGTTGGACGATATTTATGTATAGTATTATGCAAAATTTGCATATTACTATGTCCATCCACCTCTCCTTCTTTAAAAGCATTCTTTATATGCCTCGCTATTACAGATTGATCCTTATTAAACAATGTTGCCATTTGACCTTGGGTCAACCACACTGTCTCTTTTTCAAGTGTTACATTCAATTCAACACTCCCGTCTTGCGAGCGATAGATTTCTAACGATGATCCTCCCATAACTTTTTTGAAGCCAAAGTATAAAACAGGGGAATCATTATGCGTAAATCGGGTAAATTGACACCTTACAAAAAGCGTAAATTGAGGAAATTT
>JAFYMJ010000046.1 GCA_017556665.1 Bacteroidales bacterium | reverse complement strand
TCCTTCAACTCATTTACTTTCTTGTAAAACACAGACTTAAGCACATCAGCATACCTGAACAGGCTCTGAGAATCCCCACCTTCAACCAACTCATTAAATTTAAATATGATCCCTTTAAGATCCAAAGCTTCCAACATCATAATGTCTTCATTTGATGCCGCAGAATTTCTTTCCTTGTCCATAATATTCAGACTATAAAAATTTGTATCTTGCAAAGATAGTAAAAATTGATTATAGCTGAGTATTTTTCTATCTTTGCACAGACGTGTTTTTTAGTCATAAACAATAGAAAATTATGAGAATAGATATACTTACCGTTGTTCCTGAACTGCTTGAAAGTCCGCTAAACCACTCAATAGTACAAAGAGCAAAAAACAAAGGACTTGTAGAGATCCATATCCACGACATCAGAGAATACGGAAAAGGCAATTACCATCAGGTAGATGACTATAGTTACGGCGGAGATGCAGGAATGATCCTTATGATTGAACCAATCTACACTCTAATTTCCAAATTGAAGACAGAGAGGGAGTACGATGAGATCATCTATATGTCTCCCGACGGTAAAGTGCTTGACCAGCCTATAGCTAACCGCCTCTCATGTATGGGAAACATAATGATACTGTGCGGTCACTATAAAGGAATTGACCATAGAATAAGAGAACACCTGATCACTATGGAAATTTCAATTGGAGATTATGTACTTAGCGGAGGAGAACTTGCTGCAGCCGTTGTTTGTGACGCTGTAATCAGACTTATCCCAGGAGCAATTTCAGATGAAACATCTGCATTGAGCGACTGTTTCCAGGACAATTTGCTCTCTGCACCGGTATATACACGTCCTGCCAACTTCAATGGATGGGAAGTACCAAAGGTATTGCTGTCGGGAAACCCCAAACTAATTGCCCAATGGCAAGAAGAGCAGTCCCTTTCAAGAACTGCCCTTCTCAGACCTGATTTGCTTAAAAAGTAGATTCTACCAGCACTCCAAATCATTTTGGATGTCAGGCATACTCTCTTTCTTGAAGACAGGGTCCTTGCCCTGTTTTTTTTGTGCTATATAGTCATTAAGCAATCTTACGGCATATTTGCTCAACAATACAATTGCAACAAGGTTACACGCAGCCATAAATCCCATACACAAATCTGCCAAACTCCACGCCAGATTCAATGAAGCAATTGCACCGAACATGACCATAGCACAAGTCATTAATCTGAATGCCACCAAAACCCACTTCTTGTCTGTAAGGTATCTCACATTTGCCTCACCATAGTAATAGTTGCCAATAATGCTGCTGAATGCAAAGAAAAGAATTGCCATTGCAATAAAAATATCACCTACATCTCCAATCTGACTTGAAAGCGCCTGCTGGGTAAGCTGGATACCATTTGAATCCGAGCCAAATGATACGCCGCTAAACAAAATGATAAATGCAGTACAAGTACAAATGATAAGCGTATCAGCAAAAACGCCAAATACCTGAATCAAACCCTGCTTCACAGGATGTGAAACATCTGCAGTTGCAGCTACATTCGGTGCAGAACCCTCACCTGCCTCATTACTGAACAAACCTCTCTTGATACCGTTCATCATAGCAACTCCCATCATACCGCCAAATGCCTGATTCCAACCGAAAGCACTTGTAATGATCAAAGAAACAACATCATCTATGAGCTTGAAATTGTACACCACTACAAAAAGAGCAAGGGCAACATAACTCAATGCCATTATAGGTACAATTACACTACTCACCTTTGCAATTCGCTGAATACCTCCAAAAATGATTACAAAAGTTAAGACTGTAAGCACAATACCAACAACTGTAGGATCAAAATTGAATGCCTCATGAAAAGCGGCACAAATTGTATTGCTCTGAACAGTATTGAAAGAAAATGGGAAGGTAAAAATCAAAAGAACCGCAAAAAGTGATCCCATCCATGGTTTCTTAAGACCAATG
>JAFYMJ010000045.1 GCA_017556665.1 Bacteroidales bacterium | reverse complement strand
TCGTCGGTGAGGATAAGTCTCTTCTCTATAGTTGCAGGATTTCCCGATACCCTTTCCCTCTCCACTCTATCCTTTGCATAATTTGTAGAGCAGCGCAATACAACCTGCGACTTAATCTTGTCAAAACCAAGCTTATATTCTATTTTAGCACAATTCTCCATTACAGAATTTCTCTTCCCTTTTAATTTAATACACAAATATAGTTATATTTGCAGAATTGAAACTTAATTTATGACATTACCTTTAGGAATATTCCTATACATAATAATTGGTGTTGCGTGTTACCTGTTGGGCTCAATTTCAAGCTCAATCGTCCTTGGCAGGGCAATCTACGGAATAGATGTAAGAGAGCACGGGAGCTGTAATCCGGGGGCTACCAATACACAAAGAGTATTAGGGTGGAGAATGGGACTGTTTGTCCTTTTCTTTGATATGTTCAAAGGTATTGCCGCAGCATCTGTAGTTTATCTGCTCCCTTTCAAAAGCTATACAGAAGGGTTTGTAAGTACCCAGATTCTTTTTGGACTAATTGCAATGATGGGGCACATTTTCCCAATTTTTCACAATTTTAAAGGGGGGAAAGGGGTGGCTACACTATGTGGTGTTTTGCTTATGCTGCATCCTTACTGCTTCCTTATCTGTTTTGCAATATTCTGCATAGTGCTAACCATAACAAGATATGTATCGGTGAGCGTAATAACAGCCGTAAGCTGTTTCCCTTTCTTTGTAAACTTTATTTTTGCTATGCTCCTTAACCCTAAAGAGACAGATACAATAAGAATCTTTAGTATAATAGCAGCAATAATAATTTGGCTCTGCCATATCAGTAACCTAAAAAGATTATGGAAAGGGACAGAGCCAAAACTAATATTCAAGAAAAAGCCTTTGGTAGAACAATAGGCTTTATATGTTATCTATAATTTCTTTTAAGAAAGTTTAAAAACGTAAGAGACTGGTTTAAAACCTTTTTTCTCAAAGAACTGGTGCGCAGAATGGTTGTTAAGGCCAGACTCAAGGTATATCTCATCTATTCCCAAACTCCTGAACCACTCTTTGCTCTTTTCAAGCAACTGTGAGCCCAAACCTGTACCTCTCTTAGACGGATGCACAAGCATATCGCATATTACGCCAAATGCAGAAGCACCATCTTCACTAAGCTCCAATACAGAAAATGCAAGTATCTTGTCATCCTCCTCTGATGTATAGATAAGCACGGCTGCAGGAAGGTTGTCGGGATCAAAATCCTCTGGATTGAACTCTACATCCTGTCTCTCTATCTTATCCATTATATAATCTGTCCAAACCTCTTTTGCCACATCTTCATCTTCCAGCTCACCCGGTCCTTTTGCCATTCCCATTTGAATCTCTCCATGCGATATGTACTCTGGAGCACTGCTTATATTTTCCCAGAACATTTCCACCAACTCAGAAACATCTGTATAATCTGCTTTACACCACATATTTATTTATTTTTTAAGTCCTTAATAAAGTTATATATCAAATATCCAATGGCCACAACAGCCAACAATATTGTCAAGCTTACTATTGTATGCCCAAGCCCTCCGGCCAACCAGCCAAGATTAAACTTTTCCAGCAACGGAACTTTAGGCTCGCTCATAATAATCTGTGCCAAAGAGGCCACAGATACAACAAACAAGATAATATTCATGTTCTGCGATTGCTCCAGCTCCTGCAGCGTACTCACATTCTTAAGGGCATTTTCTGTTCTCTTTAGAATATTCTGCAAATCACTCAAATCCTTGTCTATATCCAGCCTCTTTGTTGTTCTGTCAAACATTATCTTATGAGATATAAACTTGGAGTAATCAACAGCATCAAGATTCATTAGCAAGTTTGTAATCTCCATCTCAAGCTGTGTATTCCTCTGCATCTGAGCTCTTGTAATATTGACATTGCTGTTGTTGTAGTTAGACTCCTTAATAACATACCTTTTGGCAATAGACAACGCATATTTCTTTGCCAGTATCATCTGAAGAATAAGCAGATACTCAAACCACGATACGTGCTGCACACTTCTGTCTTTCATCATCTCTGCCCAATCTGTAGGGGAATCTTTACCCCTTCTGGCATACGTTCCAAACACTACACACATAGAGGAGTTAACAAGCACCAGATCATCTGTATCTATTGCTATGTTAAAGCCACACACATCATCAAAAGCCTCCTCTGTCCTGTACGGCCACTCACTTGGATACAGACTCATTAGGCCAACAAGCTCCTTCTTGCAGTTGTCAGATATATATTTTATAATATCCTCCTCTTTCTCCATTGCCTGCAAAGAACCGTCATAATTATCTACATCCTCCCAAATATCTACATATACAAAATTCTTTGAAGGGTAAGCAACCGTATCAAGCATATTCAGCACCGCCTTCTTGTACAATCCGCACACAACATCAAAAGAGTTGCTCCACTCTTTATTCTCCGACAAATTATACCCCTTCTCTATAAAATTTCCATCTGCAGTTACATGCAAATTCTTTATATCTACAAGAGAAGTGGTAAGATTAATATTGCTGCAAGTTCTCTCCTCTCCAACATTCCAGTGCTCCGCACCCAAGTTTAGGGCAGCCAGAGCAATAAGATGGTCTGTTGTAATGCTTTCAGATGCAGTGCAGGCATCATTGTTAACTACCATCTTAAAAGAGAGCATAGCAGTCTGGCCAAGGAAAAGATCTAAGGCAACATATATTTTTCCCTGTATAGTAACCTCATACGGTTCTTCAAGTACAGTAGAAAAATCAAAGTCTGGGAGAATATACCTTTTAACGGGAGAACCCAACTGAGGATCAATCTCAAAAATCTGGGAATCTACAAGGTTATCGAACAGTTTTATATGTGGATTATTTATAACTACCTTATCAAGGCCCTTTGTTGCAACACCAAAAGAGTGCATATACACCAAAGAGAAACTTTTATATCTAAGTCCACGTAAGTTTAGAGGAAGTTCTTCCATTACATTTCTTTTTTATCTCAGATGCTAAGTTAGCAACTTATGGATAAAAAAGAAAAAGCACCAGAAAAATCTGATGCTTTTTTGTACAGGATAGGAGAATCGAACTCCTATTTGAAGAATGAGAATCTTCCGTCCTAACCGTTAGACGAATCCTGCGTTAACCGTTTGGGATTACAAAGGTAGACAAAATTTCTTTACTTCCAAATTTTTTCTTAAATTTTTTTAAAAATTTTTCATTTTATCTAAAAATAGCGAATAAAAGACCTAAATTTACCTATCCAAAATCCCCTTTTATGAAAAATATAACAATCAAAATAATATTTTGTTCAATTTTAGCTCTTATGATTTCAGCCTGCTCTAAAGAAGATGTAACCCCTACCCCGGAACAAGACAAACCTTACACTCCACAAACTGCCAAACCGGGAAGGGTTGTAGTAGCCTATGTAACATATTATGGCAGCAGATTGCCAAATCCTCAAATCTGTACCCATATAAATTATGCCTTTGGAGAAATTTATGTATCGGGAGGAAAATATAAAGGGCTAAAACTGCAAGGGAGCAAATCAAGGTTTGAGAGTGTAGTTGCACTAAAAAAACAGAATCCAAACCTTAAAGTTCTCCTTTCAATTACAAACACTGTAACAAATTCAGACAATAAAAAAGGAGAAGGTTTCTCTGTAATGGTAAAAACAGAAGAGAACAGAAAGAAATTTGCCCAAGATTGCCTTAATTTCTGCAAAGAAGAGGGGATAGATGGAATTGATATAAATTGGGAGTTCCCCGGACTTGCATGGAGCGGACAGGCAGCAGATGTAACTGCAGATACCCAAAACCACGTTCTTATGATGCAACAGCTTAGAGCCACATTAGGGGACAAATATCTTCTTACATATGCAGGGTATTGCATGGACAAGAAAATTGCATCGGGAGGAGGATACAGATATATAGACATTAAGGCTCTTGACAATGTTGTAGACTATGTAAACATTATGACATATGATCTTGATGCAGGCAAACAACCTCATAATGCAATAAGGGCATCGGGAGCATATTGGGATATATACAGAACCCACAGAGAATATATCAGGGCAGGGGTAAGCCCAGAGAAAATGGTTATAGGAATTCCTTTCTACGGCAGAATAGCTTTTTCTGGAAGTACAACGGCTCTTTCTTACAAGACAATACGGACATTGGGTACAGGATATACAATAGAAAACTGGGACAACGCCTTTCAGTTGCCATATGTAACCAAAAACGGAGAGGTGTACTGTTATTATGATAATGCAAAAAGCATAGAGATTAAAACAAAATGGGTACATGACAATGGTCTGTTAGGGGTAATGTATTGGGAAAATGACCAGGACGATTACACCTTTACCCTAAGTAAAGCTGCATGGGATGGTGTAATGAGATAAAATTTACTATTTTTGCACCCTAATTTATAGAAAGTTACTTCTGAATGGAACAAATGCAATTGGCATCAGACCTTAATTTGGTTGATTCCTTTAACAAAGAAAACAGTGTTGCACACCTTCTTGTTAGGGAATCCAACGTTTTTTGTGCCAAATACCATCTTCAGGAGCCGGGTCTTGTTGAGCACTTTATCCAAAGTGCATCCAAAGCAATAGAATCTGACTTTAGCATTAATGAAATTAAAGACTTTTCTATAAGTTTCCTTCCAAAAATTGGAGAGACATTAAAAACCAAAGTAAAAATCCAGACCAATCCAAAAGGGGGCACTGTGGTTGCAGCAGTTACAGAAATTGATGGTGTAGTTGCAGCAAAATGTAAACTTAAAGTTAACCTAAGCAACACCAACAACTAATGAAGATACAGGGCTCTTACTTTAACATAAAGAAAATCTCTTATCCAAACTGCGATAACCACAATGGCATCTTTAGAGTTGAGATAGGAGAAGGGCATCCAATATATACTCTTCAGATGATAAAGGAGTGTGCCCAAATTATGGCTCACGACAATTTTATCTTAAACAAAATTAAGAAATACACCCACAAAAGCACTTTTGTACCTGTAGCTGGCAAACTTTATGTTGTAAAGATTTCACTTACCCCCACATTCAAAGAGGGAACCGGCAACATACACCAGATAGAGGCACACATTACAGATTTCAAGTCTACCAACAATCACCAGCATGTAAACCTTGTTGGCGAGCTTACCCAAATCAAATAAATTTTATTCCAGTAAGTTTTTCTATCTCAGCTATTGGCTTAACATAGCTCTCCAGCGGACGTGGCTTTGGAGCTCGGGTATCCAGAGTTGATTTACGTTTTGGAGGATTATTGAAAACATATCCTTTTACCACCTCCCCTTTTGGGGTAGAGTACCATACAATTTTATAAAATCCGTCGGGAATAACAACTCTGCCATTAAGTTTGCCATGCTTGTTCTCTCCAACTATAGGGCCGCAAACAATATACACCTTTCCATATTTTATTGCCCACCTGCGGCACTGCTCCTCAAGCTCTTTCCAGTCACCACCATTAAGTTGCCTGTTCTGCGGACATATATTGGTAAAGTAATAGGTATCATCCATCGCCTTGGAACTCCACTTCATATCCCCAGCCGGTGCCATATGCCCTCTGTCCCAGCCTGAGTGCTTGTAGTCTGTATCCTCTGCCTGTCTTCCGTTTACGTGAGGATCCTGCCTAAACCTGTCCTTTCTTGGAAGTACACCTTCTGCCTCTTTTCTGGTTAGCTCATATGCCACCCAATTGGGAAGCAAGGTTTTATTGTTATAAGAAAGGGTATGCCCTGTATATCCTAAAATCTGGTTTGGGGTATTCTTTCCCACCTTGGGGTACTGATAACTCTCCTGCTGCACCAACACCTCTTGCCCTGTAGTTTCAACCACCTGTGCAAACAGACTTACAACATCCTGAACAAAATAAATGAATCCCGCTATAACGGATATTATACCAAAAATTATTGCCTTAATCTTCATCTCTTACATTTCTATACAAAAAACAACTCATTCTCTTTAGCCGGCTCAGTAAAGTTTGTCTCCAGAATCTGCTTATGCTCAAGATAAGTTGGATCTGTAAAGCTCTTTGCATTTCTTGGACATCTCTTTACACAAGCCCCACATTTAATGCATATCCCCGGCACATCAGCACAACTTGCAACATTTATGGCCCCCATAGGACACAACATTGCACATATTCCGCAACTGTTGCATATATCCATATTTGTTTCCGGTTTAACCTTTCTAATGTCTATGCTCTTGTTCTGTTTGCTTTTGGCATTGTAGAAAGCATATGGATACGGATTTCCAGGAACCTTTAGTTCTTTCCCCTCCAAATTGTTGTATCTTCCCGACAAAATCTCTTCTCCTATCTGCATTCCAAAGTTGCCTCCCTGCTGCAAATCATCCATATTAGGACGGCCACCACCCAAGGTATAAGAGAAAGAGTGCTCCCCAACAAATGCTCCACCTGCCACAACTTTAAAGCCGCCGTCAACCATAATATCCCTTAGCTCAATTAAAGCATCGTCATAAGCCCTGTTTCCATACACCACAACCGGAACGCCAAGAGCTCCCCCACCCTTTATCTGTTTAAAGAAAGGGGCTATAAGGTTAGGAACCCTGCCAATATAGACAGGAACACCCCATACCACAATATCCGTATCTACAAATTGCGGAACAGCATTCCTTTTTACAGGTGTTGTTACATCTACCTCAAGCACAGCAGATTCAATTTTTAACGCCTCTCTTATCCCTTCTGCTATTGAAAGGACATATTTTTTTGTTGTTAATGTAGGACTAAAAAACAGCGCTACAACTCTACCAATTTTCATGTCTCAAATATTTATATGCAAAATTAATATCTTAACTCATATTTTTCTAAATTTGCATATCAACAGTTTATATTATGAGAAGAAATTTTTCAATTATCCTTATTTCTCTATTGTGCACATTTTGTGCTACAATATCCTATGCACAGATAAATGAATTGCCACGCTGCACTCCAGAGGAGCAAGGAGTGCCATCTAAGGCACTTACAACCTTGTTCGATTCACTTGTAAACATGCCTGGAACAGATATACACAGTGTAATTGTAATGCGTCACGGCAAAGTTATTGGTGAAATATACCCTACCCCTTTTGCTCCACAATATGCACATACACAATATTCAAGTTCAAAAACACTTGTAAGTATGGCTGTTGGTATTGCAGTTGACCAAAACCGTTTAAGAATTACAGATAGAGTAGCTGCATTCTTTCCAGAGCTGCTTCCTAAAGAGATATCTCCAGAGCTTGCATCAATAACAGTAAGAGACCTCCTTACAATGACAAGCGGCATTAAACCAGACTGGGGAATGCGTGCAAAATGTACAAATTGGGTAGAGACTTTCCTAAGCAAGCCTGTTGTAAACAAACCAGGTGAGACATTTGCATATGATTCAATGGTAACCTATATGCTTGCTGCAATTGTTCAGAAAGTTACAGGCAAAACCCTTTTGGAGTACCTTAAAGAGAACCTTTTCTCTCATATGAACATTACCCAGGTAAACTGGGAGATAAGCCCAGAGGGGATTAACACTGGTGGCTGGGGATTGCATATCCAAAGCGAGTCTCTTGCAAAAGTTGGTCAAATGTGGCTTGATGGTGGTGTATGGAACGGAAAACAACTTATTTCCAAAGAGTGGATTGAGCAAATCAGCAAAAAACAGGCTAATGGAGGTGACTACGGATATGGTTTCCAAACATGGCAATGTGCTTACCCAACAGCTGTCAGAGCAGATGGTGCTTTGGGACAATATGTAATTGTTATCCCTAAACAGGACGTTGTAATAGTGCTTACAGAGGCTTCATTTACAAACGGCAAACCTCAGAGAGGTTTAATCTGGAATGGCCTTATGAAAGCCATTGAGCAGGCAGAGGGAACTGCACTTGTAGCTGGAAAAGATTATCAGGAGCTTGCAGAAAAACAGAAATCTTACCAATTGCCTGTTGTTGACGGAAAGAAAGATGGTGCCGGACTTAAAAAGATTATCGGGAAGAAGATTGAATTTACAAAGAATAAATTTGGCTTTAAAGAGGTTACTTTCAACAAAGGGGTTAACTCACTTGATATGGTCATTACCAAAACCGATGGATCTACCTATACCCAACCTCTTGGCTACAAGAATTGGCTTACAGGAGAGATTGCAGGATACCCTCCATACTCAATCAACCCAATTGGTTGGGAGAAAGGGCTTGAGGGGCCGTTCTATGCAGCCGGAAGTTATGGCGTTACAAAAGAGGGGTTAAAGGTTAAAATCCACTATGTAAACTGGGTTACTGCCCTTGAGATTTTAGTAATGCCAGATAAAGAAGGAAAAACTGCCAAAATTGAAATACGGACAAACTACTCCAAAACAGGAGTGACAAAAATAGATGGAACATTATGAAAAAATTAGAAAATCCTGCAATTTTAGTTGTAGACATGCTTAATGATTTTGTTACAGGAGCACTTGCCTGTGATAGAGGAAAAGCTATTGTACCTTACACAGCTGAACTTTTGGATGCTGCCAGAGCAGCTGGTGTACCAGTTATTTTTTGTAACGATGCCCACATTGCCGGCATAGACCGTGAACTTAAACTATGGGGAGACCATGCAATTGCCGGAACACCTGGCGCAGAGGTTATCCCAGAATTAAAAGTTTCAAGTAAAGATTTTGTTATTCCAAAACGCCGCTATAGTGGATTTTTTCAGACAGATTTGGATATTCTGTTAAAGGAATTGGGCGTTAAAACTGTTGTAATGACAGGTTTGCATGCACATATGTGCGTAAGACACACCTCTGCAGATGCATATTGTCTTGGTTACGATGTTGTTGTTGCAAAACAGGCAACTGATTCTTTTACAAAAGAAGATTATGAAGGTGGGTTGGCATACCTTAAAACCTGCTATGGTGCAGATGCCTACACCAACAAGGAACTTATAGAAATGTTCTAGAGTACACCTGTTCAATAAAATTTCTTGGCTCACAAATATCCCTTAGAGCTGGGGCATTTGTGAGCTAAGAAATATTCAATTACCTATGGATGAATGCTCGCTCCAAATCTTGTGAGATATTTATGATAAAATCACCCATTCTTTCCAGCTCGCTTACAATATCCATATAGTAAACACTTGTCTGATAGTTCTTTTGGCCATTCTCTATACATTCAATCTCTGCATCTCTAAGGATATTTCTTAAGTTATTGATTCTATCCTCTGCGTTGTATGCATTAGAAATATCTCTAAGTGTCCCTTTATGGGCCATCTCAAGATTTTCCAACATAACCTTGTACGCATTGTCCACAACACTTGTCATATCCTCCAACCTCTTAATGGTATCTGCATCAAAATCTTTTCTGTGAATGTTCTTTCTGGTTAGGATTCTGCTTATTGCCTCTCCCGAATCTCCCAAAGATTCCAATTCACCAATAATCTTGAACATTGCCTTAACCCTTATAGAGGTAGTCTCACTAATATCCCCTGCTGAAACCGAATTCAGGAATGCCGCAATCTCGCAATCTATCTTATCTGATATCTCCTCATATTTTACCAGTTTCTCTCTATATTCCTCAAACTTGGTAGAATTAGACTCTTTAATTGCCATTGCAGCATATCCAAGTCCAGTCCTTGAGATTTGTGCAAAGTGGATAATCTCATTAAAGGCCTGTTCTGTTGCAAGCTCGTGAGTAGCAAGAGGGCCCGCAGAGATGTATTTAAGTCTGAATGTTTCACTCTCCTGATTTTTAGGAGCCTTAATAATCCAGACAACTGCTTTCTCTATACTCTTTACAAACCATACAAGAATAAATGTATTAATTGTATTGAACAGAGTATGCAACATAGACAAACCGTAAAGGGCAGCCGTACCCTCATCAGAAGTTGAACTGCTTACAATAAAACCATCTGTAGCCGGATTTGGCAAGCCAAACAATGAAATTATCACTCCAACCAATGCCAAGAACGGTTTAAACAATATCAGAGCCCAAACCACACCAAACACATTAAAGATAGTATGTGACATTGCAGCTCTCTTAGCTTGTGTATTTCCAACAGCCGCAGCAATATTTGCTGTAATGGTTGTTCCAATATTCTCACCTAGAACCATTGCACAGGCCATATTGAATGGAATCCACCCCATACTAAGCATAATAAGGGTTATTGCCATTGTCGCCGACGAAGATTGGAGAACCAGTGTAAGGAGAGTACCAAATACCAGGAACAACAATACCGATCCAAAGCCATAGCTTGACCATGTCTTTACAAAATCAAGTACCTGAGGTGTTTCATTCAAGTCTGGAACAGACTCTTTCATAAATGAAAGTCCCAGGAACAAAAGGCAGAAACCAACAATAAGTTCACCAACATTCTGTCTCTGGTTCTTCTTGGAATTGGAGAAAAGGAATCCCAATGCCATAAGTGGAATTGCAAGGATTGAGATATCTGCCTTAAATCCAAGCCATGATACAAGCCATGCTGTTACCGTAGTTCCAATATTGGCACCCATAATAACACCTATTGCCTGCGTTAACGTTAACAGTCCAGCATTCACAAAGCTAACAACCATAACAGTTGTTGCACTTGAAGACTGAATTACCGATGTAATTCCAACACCCGTCAGTACACCTTTAAAAGGGCTGGATGTCATTGCAGAAAGGAAACCACGCAACTTATCTCCAGATGCTTTCTGAAGGCCAGAACTCATAAGGTTCATTCCATAAAGGAACATACCCAACGCTCCAAGCAGCGTAAAAATCTGTAATACTCCCATTGGTTATATGATTAGTTAGGATTATTATACTAGTTTTTCAACTGCACTGTACCCATACTCAAACACCTCAGATTTTGCCTGATACTCATATGGGATATACTCAAAAAGCTGAAGATAAGCCTTATCTGCAGATTTGCTGCTAAACATAACCACTTTTAATGATTGTCCTTTTCCCTCCTCTTTAAGATTAAGAGAAGACGGGTTTGATCCAATAGCTTTTTCTATAGAGGCTCTCAACTCCGGTCCAAAGAAAAATTCTTTCTTTACATACTTCTGCCTGGTATCCATATCTTCATATGCACTCTTAAGCATAAACGCAAGAATAAATCCCGCCAAAATCAGAATATAACCACCAATATTGGCACCTA
This sequence comes from Bacteroidales bacterium, assembly GCA_017556665.1. Classification (GTDB taxonomy): domain Bacteria; phylum Bacteroidota; class Bacteroidia; order Bacteroidales; family UBA932; genus Egerieousia. The sequence goes on along the minus strand of JAFYMJ010000045.1, from coordinate 340 downwards.
CAGACTCAGGCAATAGAGCAAGAGCACAACCTGCAATTACAAAAGAAGTAAAAACAACAATATCTTTTACCGAACGAACTTTAACAAATTTCTTTTCCATTTTTTCTAATCATTTAATTTTCAGTTATACATAATATGACACAATAACACCTCTCCCAATGGGAGAAATGCCTTATAAACAATATGTAATACCGTTAAATGATAAGCTTGCCCATACTAATTAACCTTAAAAAAGGTCTAACCAGCATAGACCAGGTTAAAAGAGACTCTCTTTGAATAAAGTTTTTAACATCCGCATTTATAAGCTTGCCAACCTTAACAAACTCAATATTGTTCTTGC
>JAFYMJ010000001.1 GCA_017556665.1 Bacteroidales bacterium | reverse complement strand
TATTGTGACTCTTTAATATTGGCAAACGAGCCAAGTGCAGCGTTAAAACTTTTGGATGAGTATAAGGGTATATTCTCCGACTCGGGGCAAATATTGTTCCTTTACGCAAGGGCTTATCTTTTCCTTAATGATTTTGACAAAGCTAACGAGTATTATCTTTTGGCAGTTTCTGAGGAGAAAATAGATAATCAGACACGTGATTCCATCTATGCTTTGGCTCAGGATTGTATTGAAGTACAGAATTTTATCCAGGCAATATATTATTTTAAGGAGATAGAGGCAAGATATGGTCTTACATTTGAATTCTACAATGACCTTGCTTTCTGTTATGACAAAATAGAAAATCCGGAGAAATCCATTGAGTGCTATAACAAATATCTTGACGCAGATCCTTTTAATGATAATGTCTGGTTCAATATAGGTACAGTACAGGCCCGCACAAAGGATTTTGATAAGGCAATAGAGTCTTTTGAGTATTCAATAGCTCTAAATCCTGCAAACTCTTCTTCGTTATACAATTTGGGAGTGGTATATATGAATTTGCAGAGATATAAAGAGGCATCTGAGGTTTTTGAAAGTTTTATGAAGGTTGATGATGACCCTCTTGCCCGCTTTGCCCTTTCAGAATCTTATCTTTTCTTAGGTCTTCCCGACAAGGCCAAGATGCTTCTTATGAGAGTGCTTGAAGAGGAACCATTGTCGGCTGAGGAAAAAAATAACAGACTGCAGGCTGTAGAGTCTTTAATAAGTTCATATCCTGTTTTGGCTCAGGATAGTGAGTTTGTTGAATTTGTAAAGAAATTTAATAAGTTATAAATATGAATCTTAAACACTATTTGGGAGTTGTCTTTAAAGGAATATGTATGGGTGCTGCAGATGTAGTGCCTGGTGTAAGTGGTGGAACAATTGCTTTTTTAATGGGTATATACCAAGAGTTGATTGATTCCATCAGGTCTGTAAATGCAACAGCAATAAAACTGTTCTTCTCTGGAAAGTTTGCTCAATTTTGGAAGCACATAAATGGTAATTTCTTGTGTAGCGTTTTTATTGGTATCCTTATTAGTGTATTTACGTTGGCCAAGCTTATGCAGTTTATGCTGGAATTTTACCCTATTCATATATGGTCTTTTTTCTTTGGATTGGTTCTGGCATCTGCAATCTATATCCTTAAAGGTCTTGACAAGTGGAGTTTTAAGAATATACTCTCTTTATTTGTGGGTATTGGAATAGCTGCATTCATCTGTCTTGCAAGTCCTGCAGAGACTCCTAATGAATATTGGTTTGTATTTTTATCGGGAGCAATAGCAATATGTGCTATGATATTGCCTGGTATATCTGGAAGTTTCATTCTTTTGTTGCTTGGTAAATATGCTTTTGTTATGGAGGCAGTTTCAACCCTTAATATTCCAGTGATATCTGTCTTTGGATGTGGTGCAATAGTTGGAATATTGTCATTCTCTCATTTTTTAGGATGGCTGTTAAAAAAATTCTATATGCAGACCATTGCATTGTTGTCTGGATTTATGATAGGATCATTGTTAAAAGTATGGCCATGGAAAAATCCAGGAGTTGTAGAAGGTGTTGATTTTCCTACAGATCCTTTTACATATGAGCAGATTTCTGGTGCACCTTCCCTTATTGGTTATTCCGTTATTTGTGCCTTATTTGGTTTGGTTCTTGTGTTTGGAATAGAATATTTAGCAGTAAAAGCACAAAAAAACAAGTAATAATTTGAAATTCTAGAAATAATTTCTACATTTGCAATCCCAATGGGAAAGCATTGACTCGCTAGCTCAGTTGGTAGAGCAACAGACTCTTAATCTGTGGGTCTTGGGTTCGACCCCCAAGCGGGTCACAAAAGGTGGTTTGATACCACCTTTTTTTATATGTAGATATGTAAATTTTCTTCAAATAAATTCAAATTAAATTTGTAGAATAAAAAAATATCCTTATCTTTGCATCCGCAATGGAGAAATCCAAGTGTGGATTGGTCCGGTAGCTCAGTTGGATAGAGCAACAGATTTCTAATCTGTGGGTCGCGGGTTCGAATCCCTCCCGGATCACAAAAGATAACTGCCAATAGGTGGTTATCTTTTTTTTTATCCCCTTATCACTCCCATCTTGTCCACATTCCCTTTTGTCTACATTCCCTTTTTTTATAAATTTGAACAAAACTAACAGAATGGATAATTTGGATTTGATTATAGGAACGTATGGGGAGCATATCTATAAATATAGATTCAATACAAATACCCTTGAATTTTCTTTATTAGCAGCAGCAAAAGCCAGTAATGCATCTTATGTAATTGGCAATGGAGATAAAGGAGTGTTTGCGGTTAGGGAAGAAGGTGCCAATTCGGGCGTTTGCTCTTTTATTGATAATAGCAATTCTAATTTGACCATATCTTCATATAAAGATGCCCCTGGCACTGATCCTTGTTTCCTTGAACTGTCATTGAACGGTAAATTCCTGTTCACAGCAGATTATAGTGGCGGTTCAGTAAGTGTATACCCTATAAATCACAATGTTGTTGGAGAACGCACCAACCAACTAAAATTCAATGGGTGTGGACCTGTAACAAGAAGGCAAGCCTCTTCGCACATTCATCAGATAAGGCATCTTCCTTCATCCTATGGTTTAGATGGGGAGTGGATTCTGGCAACAGATTTGGGTGCTGACAAGATTCATCTTATAAAGGTAAATGAGAATGAACCAATAAATGCAATAGAGGCAATTTCTGATATTGATTGTCCAGCTGGAAGCGGACCAAGACACATGGAATTCAGTAAGGATGGTAGGCTCCTTTACTGTATAACCGAACTTTCTGGTGAAATATTGGTCTATGAGATCAGTTCAGACAATGGAGTACCCCAATTCTTTTTCAAGCACTCTATCCTCGCCGACGAATTCAATTCATGTGGTAGTGGAGATATGCATATCCATCCGTCGGGAAGATGGTTATATACCTCGCACAGACTCATTAATGACAGAATTAATGTGTACAAGGCAGAGGTTGGGGGAGAACTTACATTAGTGTGTTGTGCTAAAGTAGGTAATCATCCACGAAACTTTATGATTAGCAAATGTGGCAGATTTATGTTTGTAGCCTGTAAGAATGACAAAAGTATTCAGGTATTTAAAATAGGGGAGAGTGGGGAACTTATTCCAACAAACGGTAGATTGGAATTCCAGCATGACCAACCATCTTCTGTTGTGCAAGTTGAATAATGAATTAGAGCGACCTTAAAAGTCGCTCTAATCACATATCATTATTTCTTGTATGTTGCATTCTGGAATGGACAATATCTGATTTGAGGATGTGGATCTCCGTCTTTCATTTTCCAATATGAATATTCATTATCAAGATCGAATTTTGGGAAGGATGATTTTTTGTTCATA
>JAFYMJ010000044.1 GCA_017556665.1 Bacteroidales bacterium | reverse complement strand
TTAAAAGTGACCATGAGCAGTTTATAGCTGAGAAAAACAGCCAAATTCAACAAATTGAGAATAAGGTTAAACAAAAAGAGCTTGTAGTTAACCAACAATCGTCTGAGCTTGCTAAAAAGCAAAAAGAAGCCGATGCTATTAAAGAAAATCTTAAAGCACAGGTAGAAATTGTAAACAAGAAAAGCGAGGAGTATGACAAACTAAAACAAGAGGCTATTGAAAAGATTGAGAGCATTGCCGGCATGACTGCTGCAGAGGCTAAAGCACAACTTGTTCAAACAATGAAAGATGAGGCCAGAACTCAAGCAATGTCATACATCAACGATGTTATGGATGAGGCAAGACTTACTGCATCTAAAGAGGCTAAAAGAATTGTAATCAATACAATACAAAGAACAGCTCCAGAGACTGCAATAGAAAATGCCGTTACAGTATTCAATATTGAGAGTGACGAGATCAAGGGTAGAATTATTGGTAGAGAAGGTAGAAATATCAGAGCTTTGGAAGCTGCAACAGGGGTTGAAATTGTTGTAGATGATACTCCAGAAGCTATCTTGTTGTCTGCATTTGATCCTGTAAGAAGAGAGGTTGCCAGATTGGCCCTTCACCAATTGGTTACAGATGGCCGTATACACCCTGCAAGAATTGAGGAAGTTGTTGCCAAAGTTCAAAAACAACTGGAGGAAGAGATTCTTGAAACCGGTAAGAGAACATGTATTGACTTAGGTATTCATGGCCTTCATATAGAGCTTATCAAGCTTGTAGGTAGAATGAAATACCGCTCATCATATGGTCAAAACCTACTTCAACACTCAAGAGAGGTTGCCAACATTTGTGCCACAATGGCTTCTGAACTAGGTTTAAATCCTAAAGCTGCCAAAAGAGCTGGTCTGTTGCATGATATAGGTAAAGTATCCGATGAGGATCCTGAGTTGCCACATGCAATATTAGGTATGAAACTGGCAGAGAAATATAAGGAGAAACCAGAAATCTGCAATGCAATTGGTTCACACCACGAGGAGGTTGAAATGTCATCTCTATTGTCTCCACTAGTATTGGTAAGTGATGCTATATCGGGAGCAAGACCTGGTGCAAGAAGAGAGGTTATTGAATCATACATCAAGAGACTTAAGGATATGGAGAATATAGCAATGTCTTACCCTGGAGTTACAAAGACATATGCTATTCAGGCAGGTAGAGAGCTTAGAGTAATTGTTGGAAGTGAGCAAGTTTCTGATGCAGAAGCAGAAAGCCTGTCAGTTGAAATTGCTAAAAAGATTCAGGATGAGATGGTTTACCCAGGACAAGTTAAGATAACTGTTATCAGAGAAACCAGATCTGTAAGTTTTGCAAAATAACATTACCGTATATAGACGAATGAGGCTGACCCAGGTCAGTCTCATTCGTTTTATATATCACCACTTCCCATCCACAGACATAATTGCCTACGCCACTGAAGGATATTTTCAGACCTTGCCTGCTGCTGTGCAGTTAGGTGTTTGTAACAAAAGATGAGACCGATCAAAATTACTTTTGACCGGTCTCTCTTTATTTTGGTATATATCAATCTTATAGACTTCTAACGTAATACATCCATATATCTGCTTTCATATCTTGCCAAGCTTTGGATGTAGCCAATGAATATTTTGCTGTATACTCATTAAGGATTTTTGTTGC
>JAFYMJ010000347.1 GCA_017556665.1 Bacteroidales bacterium | reverse complement strand
TAATGAAAATGAAGGTAATCCAATTTTAATCCGGGATAATTCCTCTAATCTAGAAGATGGCCATTTGCTTGTTTGGGATTCAAATAAAAAAGCTGCCATAGATGGAGGTGCATTAAACTTTGTATCAAAAGACACTTCAGTTGAAGATATAGAAGGTTTCAGTACATTTAGAGATGGTTATACGGGTACTTTAAATTCTATATATGAAGAAATAACCAATTTAAAAGATGGTAGTAATTTAACTATAAAGCAGTTAAGTGAAAATTCATTAGGTATTGGAAATGCCTTAACTGCCCATACAACAAATATGAGTAATCCTCATAATGTTAATTGGAATGAGGATATAAAAGGGGATGCTTTAAGCACTATAACCCCAAATATGGATGGCACAGCAAGTGCTGGCACATCTGATTTTGTTGCAAGAGCAGATCATACTCATCCAACTGACACTACAAGAGCTCCCGTAAATCATGCAAGCACAAGTACCATATACGGTGTTGCAAGTAAGAATGATTATGGCCATGTTAGAGTAGATGATATGGCCAGCCTTACAAGTACAAATCCAGTTCAAAATAAAGTAATTACCTCTTATGTGGATGGCATGGTTAAACGTTTAAAGAGTGATGATTACAAATTAGAACCAAATGAAACCATTTCTTCAATTCGTGAATCTGATGGCGTAATATATGTTAATAAACAGTCTATTCAAATTAATTAGGATTAGGTAGAAGGGTTAGCAGGCTCTCTTAAAAGCATTGAAGATGTTAAAACAGGCATACAAGAGCTTAACAATACATGCAGTAGCTTAAATTCTAGAATAACTAATGAGATAGCTGCTGAGGCATAGGCAAGAGACAATGCTGATAAAGGATTAGCAGCAACAATAGAATCTGAAATATCAGGTGTTAATGAAACCATAGGGAAGTTGAGTGAAAGAGTTGACAATATTGGGGATGAATTAACTGATATTTCTCTTTTGGACAGCAATATATAGTTAAAGGATGTTTACAGATTTACCAAGCCATTTGGGAAATATTCCCCAAATAGTAATACTGGATATGTAGATGTTGGCCAAAAGAAAGATTCTAATGACAATCTTCTCTATAAAACAGATGATAAAGGTAACTATATTCTTGATGAAAACAATAACAAAATACCTGTTACAATGACACTTAGGGAGCTATTTTTAGATGCATTTTAGGAATCCTCTACTGGCACAATAACACCTCCATCCCATACATTCTCAGCGGGGAATGACTCTGATGGGGAAATAGGTAGTTCTTATGACGCCCCCACTGCAACCTTTACTGTGGCTAGTGTGGGCAATTACCCCTATGGCCCTTCCCCCACTGGAGTTACATATACTGCAAAAATTTAGGCGGTCACAGATAACAATTATAATACAGTTGTACAAAAAACGGGGGGAGGAAATTTAGAATCCTCAAAGGTATCTTCTCTGGGTAGAGGTGGCAAGGTCACTTTAACTGCAGAAGAAGGGGGTGTATATGGAACATCTTCCAAAACATATTATTTTAGAGCCATATACTCTCATACTCAGGGTGCAACCCCAAAGACAAATATTGGAAGCACTGATGAAAGCAAAAAAATACCCTTCAAGGATGCAAATTTTGATAGTACCAATGTAAGCGATTATATAAAAACTTCTATAAAATTTAAAGCAGGATGGAGAGAAGGCTGTTTCTACGGTGCTGTAAGCACACAAAATTTTACCGAAGCGAATATAACTGGAAAATTAATAAGAAGTCTTCCTAAGAGCTTAGGAGGTACTTATTCATCACAGTATAAGGACTATACTATTCCCGTGAAGACCACTGCACTTTTAATTGCATGTCCAGTGGGTAACACTGGCCCAGATAGTGTTTATAACAGTACTGTTAATGCAGAAATGTTTAATGAGGACAATTTTAAGCTCAAAGTTGTTTCTGT
>JAFYMJ010000346.1 GCA_017556665.1 Bacteroidales bacterium | reverse complement strand
GTAGGGACAATTGAGGCAGGAAAGACTCTTTTGTAGTTTAAGGATGCAGTTGGGTTGGATAGGGAGATCTGTGAATTTTTATCGGGATAATAAAGTTCCAGAGGGGAATTAAGGGAGAGCCTTACTCCAAGTTTGTAGGCAAGATTCTGTCCTACTGCAGCATGGGGGATCTCTCCAAAATACAAGGAATCATCCTCAACTCCCTTAGCATGGGCAATAGTCTGAATCTGGTTATAGCTGATAAAGATATCTTCTTCTACAATTGGTGAGACTACATCAAGACATTCCATCTTTAGAAGCTCATTATACCACTGCTGGTTAAGGTCTATAACTTTTCCTTTGGCGGGTTGTATAACATAATCGGCCTTGTAACTCTCCAAAATTTCTTTTATTGAGTTATCAAAGCCGTTATATACAGACAGGATGATTATTAAAGCCATACTGCCCAATGCAATACCCACTGCACTAATAATAGAGATAATGTTAATTACATTATGGCTCTTTTTGGCAAAAGAGTATCTTAGGGCAATATGAAAGGGTAGTTTCATCCCTATTTCTTTAACAGTTCATCTATATGAGCTACGTAATCTAATGTGCTGTCCAAGTTAAATGCAATCTCTGGTACTATTCTTAATTGTTTGCCAACTATTCTTCCCAATTCGCCTCTGATTTGTTTTACAGAGTCTTGTAGAATTGCCATTACAGATTCAGCTTTATCAGATGGGAAAATACTTACAAAAACTTTGGCAAAAGATAAATCTGGGCTCACTCTAACCTCACTTACAGTTACCATGGCTCCACCAAAAGCAGCCATTCCTTTACTCCTGATTATCTCTGCAAGATCTTTTTGCAGTTGTTTTCCAATTTTCTGTTGTCTTGTGCTCTCTCCTTCCATCTTAAACAAATTTTAAAATGTAGTAGTTCTTCTTACCTTTTTGAACCAATATATATTTACCGTTAATAAGGTTCTCGCTTGTTAGAGTTCCGTCAATAGCGGTGAATTTCTCTTTGTTGATGCTTAGTCCGTTTGCCTGAATCATTTTTCTGCACTCACCTTTAGATGGGAAAATGTTAGTTTCAACAGCAAGCATATCTATAATGTTTCCACCAAGTTTGCTGGTGCTAACCTCGTGTTGAGGTACGCCGTCAAATACAGACAAGAAGGTGTTCTCATCCAATTTCTTAAGAGCATCTGCTGTAGAGTTGCCAAACAACATGTTAGATGCCTCTACTGCCTTATTGTACTCCTCCTCACCGTGTACCATAATGGTAATCTCTTTGGCAAGAAGCTTTTGTAGAGTTCTTAAATGAGGCTCCTCTTTGTGTTTTGCAATTGTCTCCTCAATTACCTCTTTGGTTAGCATTGTAAAGATTTTGATGTATTTCTCAGCATCCTCATCAGCTACGTTCAACCAGAATTGGTAGAAAGTGTATGGAGATGTGTAGTTTGGATCCAACCAGATGTTACCTTTCTCTGTCTTTCCAAATTTGCCACCGTCGGCTTTGGTAATAAGTGGGCAAGTAAGTGCAAAAGCCTCGTTGCCGGTTTTTCTTCTAATAAGCTCAGTACCGGTTGTAATGTTTCCCCATTGGTCACTTCCACCCATTTGAAGTTTGCAGTTTTTGTGCTCGTTCAAATATAGGAAATCATATCCTTGAACCAATTGGTAAGAGAACTCAGTAAATGACATACCCTCTCTAGCCTCACCTGTAAGGCGTTTTTTTACAGAGTCCTTGCTCATCATATAGTTTACGGTAATATGTTTGCCAATATCTCTGATGAATGCAAGGAATGAGAAGTCTTTCATCCAGTCATAGTTGTTTACCAGAACAGCTGCATTAGGAAGGTCAGAATCAAAATCCAAAAATTTGGAAAGTTGTTTCTTAATGGCAACTATGTTGTGGTTAAGTGTCTGCTCATCCAACAGGTTTCTCTCTGCACTTTTCATAGAAGGGTCTCCAATCATTCCTGTTGCACCTCCAATAAGGGCATATGGTTTGTGC
>JAFYMJ010000345.1 GCA_017556665.1 Bacteroidales bacterium | reverse complement strand
TGTTTTTTGGTGGTAAAGACACATAGTAGTCTTCTGCCAGAATAGAGACGGAAGGATATTTAACGCTGTTATCCTTGCCCATTGTTATAAAAAAATCTACAATACAGTAGGAGCAGATTTTAGCCACCAGAGGATATTTCACTTCATTGGGTGAATAGCTGTATTCATGACTTTTACAATAACCCTCATAAAACCTTCAACATATATTTTGAGATTTTCATAGGATTCTATAAAATCAGATACCAAACATCCAACGTACTTTTCAAACTCTGAAAAACCATATTTTTGAAAATATTTTTCAAAAATAGGAACTGCTTGATTAAAGTCTTGTGGAGCTGGGATAATTAGACCTTTAGATAAAACAGTGTCTTCTATTTTATCCAAACAAGTAGGACAACAAGTTTCTCTATATGTAGGAAAATCAGAAGCCACCTCTACAACAGAACCACACAAATAACAATTTTTCTTCATAGTATCAACCAACCTTTCTATACTTTAAAATCTCACTATCATATTTATCTGTCATTTCAATTCCATACTTCTGAACATCAATCCAAAACCAGTAATCAATAAAATAATTATCAAGGGAATGGACACCAGTAGAAGAGTTCCCACACTGAATAGCCAGTTCAGGAGTAGTTTCTCCAATAACATAATAAACAGCCTTTGCATTATCACCACAATGATAGGTATACTGCCCTATTATTGTATAGCTCTTTTTTCCAACTACAACTTTGCAGCTTTTGGTACATACAGCACCTTCTATTTCAAAATACTTTTTCATAAACCAAGCTCCTTTTTCATTTTTGCTATTTTTTCAGGTATCATATCAGCCTTAGTAGACAGGGAATTATACAGATCAGAGGTTTCCTGATCTGTATAATTTGCCTCTATACTAAGTTCAATAAGACTACAAATGTTAATAAAATCAAATTTCATAGATATCCCCCCTCAGTATTCTTCTGGTAGCAGAACCGTAGTAATACTTCTATCATCTTCAGTAATTACCCAGACAATTACTTCATCATAAGTAGTATATACAGACATAAGCCTATAACCATTCTGTAAAGAGAACCAGTTTTCTTCTGCATCCTCAGCACACACCAAACCCCAATCACCATGACAATGCCTATACAGAAAATTGTTTACTTCCGCTGTATTCAGTACATTCATAGCACCAGGAGTAATATAAATCTGACCCATTGCAAAAAGTGGAGCAGATTGATTTTTACAATATTTCATAAACATACTTCCTTTCTTGATTAACAAACTTTTTTCATATTATCTTCTTTGCTAAGGTCTTTTTCCAAAAGTGTTCTGATAACTCTTGCAGTTGTTTGTTTGTCACCTTTGAAAACCTGTTTTGTTACATACACATTTTTGCGAGACATACTTACGGAAAAGTAAACAGAATATGGAATATTATTTATTACTGTTTCATAACTGAGATAATCTCTGTCTTCAATATAGTGTCTCCTACTGGCATTTCCATTGTCATTCCAGAACCATGAGTTTTTATATCTGTCACTTAATTCAATAAATCTTTCAAAGTTTTCTCTCTGTTCCCGAGTTAAAATAATATTATTTTTCATAACAAAATCTCCATTTCAATCAACTTACTTTTATTAGTGTCAACATGACTGATTTATGTCCATTTTTCTTATTTCATGTCCCAACATTTCGTATTTCCTCTTTTTAGGCAGACTTATCCCTTAATAATTATTTTTCAACTTTTTGGACATCTGTTATAAAACTTTGAATAGTGTTTATAAAAAGAAAGACTGTTTTTATAAAAGTGGGAACAGAATAACAAAAAAATAAGCAGTGAGAGGATAAAATGGAGCAGATAATATTATCTGCCCCATACATAGAGTTATTCTTCATCATCTTCTTCGTCATCCAAAGTTATATCTCTACCAAATTCACGAATGGCCTGACAATGCTGCTTCAGCTTATAAATTTTGACAAAATTTTCAGGTTCATTTTCTTTCAGCCATTCTTCGATGTTATCATTATCGTTTTCATCGTACCATTTTACCCATTCATCATCTTCATATACTTCAAGACAAATCACATTTGTAAAATCCTCAGTAATATCTTTTTCATATTTAATAAGATCAGAAAAAGCTAAATTATATTTTACAAGAGCAGCTTCATAGATGCTGCTAACGGGAATAGTGTAGGATAAACCTTTACAATTAGCGTACCAGTAGAACAGTCTGTATTTTTTCTGTTTGTTATTTTTGCAATTTTTCTTCATAACTCATTACTCCTTTATAATTAAATATTCTTTTATTTGTTTAATAGATCAGGGCTTAGCCCCGATCTATTAGTTATTTGCCATATATTCTGCAGTTGCCATTAAAAGCATAAATCTAAATACCGTTTCAATACTAACCTCATATGCTTTTGCATTTCTTTCTAAAAATCCACCACTTAAAGAAATATAGAAAACATGAGCCCAAGGGGAAGTGTTAATAATTGTTACTTCCTCTCTCTTTGCTTCAGAAATTCTTTTGAAAATGTTCTCAGATACTTGATCAGGAAACATTCTCATGCTTTTTACTACATCTGGTGCAACAGACCAACAATCTTCCATGAGTTTTACCTCAGCTTCAATTTTGGGTTCATTCAGGAACTCCATGTTGATACCTTTTGTTTCAAATAATTCTTTAGCTTTTTTTAACATAATAAAATCCACCTTTCTAAATTAAATCTTTTTAAATAAAAACGCCCTGATACATTTAATCAAGGCGTTGTGCTGAACATTTATTTAATTGCTTTGTTATTCTTAGTATATCACACTTCAATTTTGACCTCCTTCCAGGTTCGATAGATGTTTGTTGTTTGCTTTTGTTACTCTTAGTATATCACACTTCAATTTTGACCTCCTTCCAGGTTCGATAGATGTTTGTCTGTTTGCTTTTGTTACTCTTAGTATGACATATCAAATTTCCACTCCCCCTTCCAGGTTCGATAGATAAAAAGAGCCACACAAAATTTGTGTGGCTCCACTTTCATACTATTTTTCTATAAGCATTTTAAAGGTTTATAATCCAATATCAACTCTCATGAATAAATCAGATCGTAAGTTCATTTTTTCCAGAGCTGACTCAAGTTCTTCATCTGTAAAACAGAATTCACCAAACCTGCTGGTATATTTTGCATATTTTTCTTTGGCACATCCTAAAGATTCACGCAAATCAGTTGCAGTAAAAAGTCTATCACTGAACTGTGTATAGTTATAAATCTGCTGGTAAATACGGACTTTTCTTAAACCATTAAAAGTATTCTCTAAAATAGTAATAACTATTTCATCCGGAACATTATATTGAGGATCTCTTAATGTAGCAATTCTATCATTTAAGAACTTCAGATAATATGCTAACTTATCTGCTGTAATAATGCTTCTTAATATATCTTTTCTATTATTAGAGTTCTTATCTTCTGTTTTATTATCCCAAGTTTTCTGAATATCTGGATAAAATAGTTCTTTTCGTGCTTCATAATAAGCATAAAACAATTCATCCTGCAGACAATACACATCTTCAAAATCACTTTCTTTATAAATAATCCAGTTGCTTTCTTTAAGTGTTTCAAAATCTTTTATATCGTTTGCCAGTTCGATAAATATATCCTCTTCAGATGGAGTTTCTTCCTTACTATATACCTCTTCATCAAGGTCTTGGTTCATTGGTAGCTTAGGGGCTATTTTCTGCTCTACAGTTAATGGGAAATACAGATTATATATTAAATCGCTTTGTGATTTCCCCAGCAACCAAGATTCAATCGTCCAAAAGTATTCTTTTAATGCCTGCAAATCTAAAGAACAATGTTCATTATTAACTTCAAATTCCCTTAAACTTTTGAAATTGAATTTCTTGAATTTTTTGTTATATACAATACCATATTCCTCTAAATCTTTAAGAGAATCTTCATTCAAATCCCCATTGGAGTAGCCCAACTGTAAAATCTGTTCCAGTGCGTTCTTTCTGAAATATACATATAAAGGCAAGAATGGTAAATTATTAGTAGTTATTTTAAATTCATGTTTCAACTTAGCAATCAGATAATTCATAGAATGAAGTAATTCTTTATAAATCTCATCCATCAAATATTCTATTCTTTCATTTACATCCATAAGAACACCTCTTTTATATAATCTAAATTCAGTATAGTGTAATGATCATGTTTTTACAAACACTTTTCCTTTGATTTTTGATATAAAAGTTGAAAATACTACAGATAATACTATTTCATAGACATATAAATATATTTTCTTTTGAATTTAATTTTCAAAAGGAGATGTTTTTATGAAAGTAAGTGAAATAACAGAATTTTTAGAGGGTGCTTATGACATCCTGAATGACAGATATTTTGATGGAGTGTTACCAAGAGTAGTAATCACGATACAATCAAGCCCCAGAGCTTACGGGCATTACACTCCATTCAATTCCTGGAAAGATAAAAAAGAAAAATATAGAGAGATAAACATTGGTGCTGAAAATCTTTCTCGTAATTTATCAGAAACCCTTGCTACTCTTATTCATGAGATGGTACATCACTTCTGTGCCGTAATTTCAATGCAAAAAGAGACTTCAAGGTCAGGAACATACCATAATAAAATTTTCAAGCAGGTAGCAGAAGGTACAGGTGCCATTCTGATAGACTATGATCCTCGCATAGGTTATAGCATCACTTCCCCTTCTCCAGATCTGATTGCCTTTATAGAAGAACAGGGCTGGCAGGATATTGACCTTTCCAGAAAAGAAGAATTTGAATATGCTGCTGGCACAGGTGGATCTGGAGTAGCAGGTACAGCTGGTGTAGCAGGTAAAAAGAAAAATAACAGTAAGAAATATGTCTGCCCCATGCCAGATTGTAAATGTAGTGTCAGAGCAACAAAAGAAGTCCAAATTGCCTGTATGCTTCACGACAGTCCTGTTATGATGGTTATAGAAGAAAAATGAAGAAAAAATAAATCTAATTTACTTCTTACCTAAAAGTATCAGCAGCCACCTTCTTAATTTACAAAAATATGAAAAAACTTGTTTTTTACAAATAGGAAGAAGCATTGTCAAATCAATATAGAATAAATGCTGTGACCTTCAAAAAATCTAAAATTGTGTTTTTCCTTGATTTTTCAATATCTAAAAGTTAGCCTTCAAAAAATTAACTTTAAAAACACAATTTTGTCAAAAATACAATTTTAAAGCCAAAAATAAAGGGTGCTGTGATCACAGCACCCTTTTACACTTTACTTGTATGTTTTTGTTGTGTCGATAGTTACAGACTGTGTAGCACTATCCCAGCCAACATTGAAATCAAATGTCTGACCTAAATCTCTCAGTTTGAAGAAATTGTTGCCATTGATCTGATAAGCAGTAAAGTCCTTTTTCACTCCATCAACATAGATTGCAGAATTTGTTCTGCTTGCTTTTCTCTGCTGCTTGGAAGTAGAAACAGTACCAGCTTTTCCAGAATAAGGTGTTTTGGAACTCAGGGAAATTGCATTCTTTTCACCATCCCAGCCGACCTCAAACTGCTTCTGAGTACCACGCAGAGCCAGAGCCACATCTCTCAGTTTAAAATAGTTATTACCATTAATATTATAAGCCTCAAAATTAGTCTTTACATTATTGATATAAATAGGGGATGTAGTAGGCTGTGCAGTTGCCTCCTTAGCGGGGGCAACTGTCACAGGGTCAGTAGAAGGAGCAGGAGTAATAGGAGTAGTCTCAGTTACACGCTCACCACTATAATTAGTTGCATCAGTTACAAAAACCTGGAAATAAGTCACCTTATCACCCTGATTTACACGAATATTATAAGAGACCTTATAAGAACCAGGAGTATTACCACTTACTATACCAACTTTATTAGGGTCTTTGTGGAAAGTCCACTGCAACCCACCATCCCAAGTACCATCCATATTACGGTCTTTTGCTGCATAGGCGTCAATACAATATTCATCAAGCCAGTCCTTTGCATTCAAATAATAATCTTCTAAATAAGGGGTATTAGTCTTAATAGAGTTCAAGTCAGAAGTAGCTAAAGAAGTTCCATACTTTTTTATAACTTGACTACTAATACAATTAAAGCGACCTACAGGAAAATACATAAACTCACTCTTATCAGTATTAGTACGCATAGAAGCATCCAAACCTACATACACCTGACATACCTTAATAGCCTTATTTGTTTCATCCTTTGAATCTCTCTCAGTATGACGGATATAATTAGAGAAAGTAACACCCTCAATGGTCTTTACATAGTCCATTTTAGGAGCCTCAGACAGAGGCTTAGGCTCTTTATTAATATCCTCATGACCCTTTACATAAATTGTCAAACCAGCTGCATCTGTTCCAGAAATAGAATTTTCTGCTGCAAATGCAGGAACTGCCATAATAGACATCGCCATAACAGCAGTCAACAGAATAGAAATAACTCTCTTCATATAAATATCTCCTTTTCATTTTTTTAGTCTTTTTATCAGGAACTAAAAGAACTTCTTTATGCTACCTTTTTATTATTATCTTGTTGTATTGGTAAGCCAATCATCAAGAATTGCAGACCAAGACCATAAAGAAAGAGGATCAGTACTTACCTGACCAGAATAGAAACCATCTTCTGCAGGCTCAGGATATGCTTTTGTTAAAACTTGCCATTCACCAGACCAATGACCCTCACCAGTTGTTCTATTTATCTGATAGTTGTTATTCTGCAATGTTTTACCTGTGCCATCTGTCCAGCGACCATCTACATCCACATCAAAATTAAAACGAGTACCTGTCCACAGACCAGAATAACCATGCAGATTTTTATCTGGTGCTACACCCTGACCTTCACCTAAGATACCATGAGGACCTTTTTTCAGAGTGATCTTTGTACCATCTGCTTTTACAAAAATATCCCCTTCTCTGGCAGGTCTGATTGTTTTCTGACCTTCATAGATAGTCAGAATACCATCCACAGACTGATTTTCATAAGCAGGATCTTTAGGATATTGCACTGTTGTACCATTTGCTTTATGGAATGTAATATATTCTTTTTTAGTAGTGGAGACAGGAACAACTACACCATTTGCAAGAACAATATCAATCGTTTCTTCTTTTGCAGTTTCCTGTTTTACTGCTGGTACAGCCTGCACTGCACCTTTTGCATTTACAATTCTATATGCTACCAGAGCACCCTGTTCACGGGTAAGGGTATCTGTAGGGCCAAATGTGCCCTTTTCATCATAACCACTGATCACACCAGAAGCAAACGCCCATCTTACAAAGTCCTGATAATATCTGTCTACTTTATTGAAATCAGCAATTTCACTCTTATCAGCCATCTGGGGCATGTCTACTTTCTTTTCATTCATGGCTCTGACTGCTACCATAGCCATTTCCTGTCTTGTAATGGGCTTGTCCATATCTTCAACAGAAAATTCATTGATACGAACGATACCATGATTTTTGGCTACATCATAACTGTTGCTGTACCAGTAACGGCCAGCTGTCAGGCTGTTCAGTTCATCATTATAGAGATGACGAACAATGACAGAAACAAACTGGGCACGAGTCATTTTGCCTGTAGGAGAAAATTCACCAACACCAGCAGCATTTGGTTTCTTTGTGCCAGAGAACAGCCCTTGATTTACCATTTCCATAATGGCATTATAAGACCAACGGGATGCAGGAACATCAGAGAAGGATTTGAGTTCATAATCCTGTGCTGTTGTTGTAGATTTACCATCCTCAATGATGAAAACAAACTGAACCTTTGAAGGAATCAGTTCACCACTCTTGCTTGTAATGGTACTGTTGAACAGATAAGCACCTGCCTTTGTAAATGTACCATCTTTCAGAGGCAACCATTCTGCACTATGAGGGCTTGCTGCAAGAGTATGTACATCTTTTGCATATGTAAAAGAGTCCATAATACCAGGGAAAGATACACAATCTATAGCATCAATGGTTACTGCCCCTTTACAGCGGTAAACATCCAGATTACCAAAGTTTTCGGAAACATAGATTTTACCATCTGCTTTTACTTCATCTGCAGTGATTTTCACCAGATAAGGATTGGCAGAAAAACCATATTTCGTGGAAACTTCGTCTTTGATTGTATATGTCTGTGCAGCCCAAGCAGGACATGTCATTGATCCAGCAAGAACAGCTGACAGAACAAGAGTAATCAGTCGTTTGGATTTTTTCATTAGGATTCCTCCCTTTTGTTTTTTAGATTTTTATTAAAATCTAATCTAAATATAACATGGGATGCTGATGATCAGCAACATATGTTTTGTTAACTTTTGAATATATCAACCATAAGTTACGAACTATTCTCCATCATATAATTCCTGTATGATACACATTGTATCACCTTCCTTTAGAGTTGGACATATCCTAACTCTTCAGGTTACAGATATCAAGTAGTAGTTGTTGAAATTAATATTCAAATGTTACTCTTGGGAAAAAAGAAAGGTCCCTGAAACCCTGTAAAATCAATGGCTACAGGGTGTTCTCAAGGGAAAAAACTCCAGGGAAAAGATTTTTCAGAGGGTAAATAAAGTGTTTTTCCCATAAATTTCCCTTCAGTTTTTGGAAAATGAAAATTAAGGTTATGCTGTCATTTCAACAAAACAGAAAAATGGTCTCCTGTTCTGAACAAAAAGAAAACCCCATGAAATAGGGGTTTTCCTATTGTCAAGGGGTTCAATTCGTTGTCATTTCAAATTATTTGAAATATCTATTGTACAGACCCAGGAATGCTTTACCGTGTCTTGCTTCGTCTTTTGCCATTTCATGTACTGTGTCATGAATTGCATCCAGATCGTATGCTTTTGCTCTCTTAGCCAGGTCAAATTTACCAGCTGTTGCACCGTTTTCAGCATCGATTCTCATTTCCAGGTTTTTCTTTGTGGAGCTTGTTACAACTTCACCCAGCAGTTCTGCGAATTTTGCAGCGTGTTCAGCTTCTTCCCAAGCAGCTTTTTCCCAGTACAGACCGATTTCAGGATAACCTTCTCTATGAGCTACTCTAGCCATTGCCAGGTACATACCAACTTCTGTACATTCACCTTCAAAGTTTGCTCTCAGATCCATCATGATATCTTCGGGAGAACCCTGAGCAACACCAATTACATGTTCACATGCCCATTCCATTTCGCCAGCTTTCTGTTCAACAAATTTTTCAGGGCCAACATGGCACAGAGGACATTCAGCGGGAGCTGCGTCACCTTCATGAACATAACCACATACAGAACAAACAAATTTTTTCATAACTTTTTCCTCCTTAAAATTTAACTCTCTCTTGTATATATTTAAATTTGATAAATTATCTTATCTGATAATTATTATAAATTAGACTTTATGTTTTGTCAACACTATTTTGATAAAAAAACTAGGAATTTTATTTCTATTTTTGAATATAGAAAAAGCAGGCTTTTTATAGCCTGCTATTCTTATTCGTCATCATGACTCCAGATTCCTTTTACATTTGTAAGATCTCTGGTAGAAATTAAATGTTTTTCAATCATTTTCATTGGATTGTAGGAACGTTTTGCTTTTCTCATCCCTTCAACACCCATATCTTCTTCTCTATTGATCAATTCTACATCTTCACATTCATGCAGTACATACTGCTGGTTGATCATAGGGA
>JAFYMJ010000043.1 GCA_017556665.1 Bacteroidales bacterium | reverse complement strand
TGCACGATGCTGCAGAGTTGGCGGTATGCTTGCCATTGCCCCTTAAAGTGACACCATTTAATGTGTGGAGAGAGAGTCCCTCTAAAGTTGAAAGATTGCTTTTTAGATTAAAGAAAGGAGATTATATGGTTTGGACAAAGTAGGTTAATTTCTTAAATTTGTTGTAATGTAAATATCTGTTATATGGCTTACCGCAAATTTGACACCTGCTTTTTTGAACGTTATGCCCAACTTACCCTTGAGACTATCTTGGGTGAAAATTTTGCTGGTCTTATAAATAAAGACCGTCCAGATCTTCAGAAAGAAGATGGCACATTAGGTATAGAGGTAACAAGGGCAATGGAGCCAAACAAATACAGTTCAAACCAACTCCTTAAGGAACTTGCAGGAATGCATATTAAGGAAGAGTATAAAGCAGATATGGAGTGCATTGTACAAAGCGGTTATGGATATGGACTTCCGGGCTTGAACTACATAGGTCTGTTGGAGGAGGAGTATTGGAAACTGGCCCAGCCCCTTCAAAGGATTATAACCAGTAAGATAGAGAAAGTTGCAAAAGGCTTTTACGGCAAATTCAATGAGTTTGGGTTGTATGTATTTTGTAGAGACTTACTTGATTTGTCCCAGGTTGAAACAGTTTTGAATTATACCCTTCTGTTGCAAGATAACCTTGATTTGAGATTCTCAAACTTATACCTTTCCCAGACAGATACACTTTACGTATGTAATCTCTCCGATAACTTTTTCTCTAAAGGAACAGTTTCCAGAGTGCAGGCATATTCTGTTCCCGACAACCTTAGAAGAGATTTTTTCTTTAAATCCTTAGGGTATAAATAGGATTTATTCATTAAGTGTTACCAACCTCCTTTATTTACAGAAAGGTTGCCGTTATTGTCTTTAACTATATAATCACCCTCATTTACTGTAACAAAACCGTCGGGAGTATAAAGGGAGAGCATGCTGAACCCCATGCAGAAATATGGTGCAAGTATCTTATCCCCAGCAAACTCTTTTACCTGCTCATAATTTAAGCCTGTATATTGAATTTTTGTATATCCTTTCATCATTATTTCAATTTAATTGTAAACTTACTAAATAATTTACTTTTTGTCCTTGGTTTGTAACATTATTTATTTAAATTTGTAGTGTACTAATAAACTAATACGCTAAATAAAGAATAACTTATGGTTGAGATTAGAAATCTTGAATTTTCTTACGGGAGTTTTAAGGTATTGGATAATGTTAGCCTTACACTTGCCGATGGTAAGATATATGGCTTATTGGGTGAGAATGGTGTAGGAAAGACAACCTTGCTTAAGATATTGAGCGGTTTAATTAAAGTTAATAAGGGTGAGTGTTTTGTAGATTCAAGAATCCCTTTTGACAGGAAACCTGATTTTTTACAGGATATCTTTTTTTTACCAGAGGACTTTGCGGGACCGGATATCTCCATTGAATTATATGCAATGCAATTGGGTGTATTTTATCCAAATTTCTCGGCTGAGAAATTCTACAGAATCATCAAGGATTTTGGTGTAGATTACAGGTCTCATTTTACCAGACTTTCGTCGGGACAACAGAAAAAAGCAATACTTGCTGTGGCGTTGTCCATACAACCAAAACTGCTTTTATTGGATGAGCCAAGCAATGGATTGGACATCCCATCAAAGAGTTTGTTAAGAAGAATGATTCTTGAAAATTCAACAGAAAATCAGATAATACTTATTTCAACCCATCAGGTTAGAGATTTGGAGAATCTTATTGACCCAATTATAATAATGGATAGGGATGGTGTTATTCTAAATGCCTCTGTAGAGGAGATTGCTTCAAGACTTGCTTTCTCTATTGAGCTATCTATTGATGATACAGCTTTATATTCATTCAAGGATTTGAGAGGATATACAACAATAAGGGTTAATGATTCTCATATTGAGACACCTGTAGACCTGGAGTCTCTGTTTAACTGTGCATATGAGAATAAAGATAAAATTAAGAGATTGTTTAACAAAAAGAGGTTTTAAAGTATGAACAGTGTATTTTCTGCCGATAGATTTATAAAACTGTTAAAGTATGATTTGCGTACAAATCTTCCTAAGTTTTACATTACTTTTTGTATGCTTTGCTCTATTGTGCCGGCATTTGGTATTATTGCTGTGGCTTTTAG
Organism: Bacteroidales bacterium; assembly: GCA_017556665.1. Lineage (GTDB taxonomy): Bacteria > Bacteroidota > Bacteroidia > Bacteroidales > UBA932 > Egerieousia. Next base: position 521 of record JAFYMJ010000043.1, on the reverse strand, counting down.
TGAATCAATATCTCTTAGTGTAAGAGATTTTATGTATACAGCATTACTGTATGTTTGTTCGTTTGTTTCACCGTTTGTTATATACAAGCATGCAAACAACCGTAAAGGGGGAATATATTTTATTACTCTTCCCGCATCTGCATTTGAAAAGTTTCTGAGCATACTTGTTGTATGTTCTCTTATTGTTCCATTGGCTTTTATAATTGCAAACATTTTGCTGGATTATATTTTATCTTCAACATTGTTTTATGTGGCTTATGAAAAGTATGTTGGTTTGTTTGGATTTAGTGTCTGGCAGGATATATTTACGTTGTTAAGGGTGATAGGATTCTGTATTTTAGGCAATCTGTACTTTGTAAGCAGCAAACTGAGCAAGACATTTTTCTCTGGATTAGGATTGATTGTTATTGGCAGTATTTTTTGGGATGCAACAGGCATTACTTACAGTATAATTAACGAGTTGTTATTTTCTGTCTATTATGATGCTTCAAGGGCAACAGAAGAATGGGTTAAATATGAGA
>JAFYMJ010000042.1 GCA_017556665.1 Bacteroidales bacterium | reverse complement strand
TACTCTTTGTTAAACATGTGGGAAATACCGCCAATAATGTTTGTATATCCGTATTTGTCAATGTATTGGAAATCGTATCTTGATGCTCCGGTATTGATATCTTTCTCCTTTACAATAAATCCTTTCTCTACAGATTTTGGAATGCTTCTGCTGTCATCATCCACAAGACCGGTAAAGATCTCGTATGGAACACCGTTAAGTTTTCCAACCAATGCAATCCAATGCTCTCTACCATTCAAGAAACGGATTACATCTGCCTCCAAAGATTTTGGTCTCTTCTTAGGCTTGATTGCAGCAGGCTCTTTCTTATCGTCTTTGGCAGCTACAAGCACACCAGCTCTTGAACCGTCTCTGTAAACAGTAACACCTTTACAACCAACCTCCCAAGCTGTCTTGTAAACATCTGCCACCAACTCCTCGGTTACAGAGTTAGGAAGGTTTACTGTTACACTAATTGAGTGGTCAACCCATTTTTGGATGCTACCTTGCATCTTAACTTTAGCAACCCAGTCAATATCTGCAGATGTTGCACCATTATATGGAGATTTTGCAACAAGTTTCTGTACATCTGCAACCGGCATTTTCTTTACATCTGCTGCTGAAATGCCATTAATCTCGCACCATGTAAGGAATTTATGGTGGAATACATAATACTCTTCCCAGTAATCTCCCACATCATCCTTAAATGTAATTACTACATTCTTGTCGTTAGGGTTAACTTTTCTTCTTCTTACATAGAAAGGCAAGAATACAGGCTCAATACCAGATGTTGTCTGGGTCATTAGACTTGTTGTACCAGTAGGGGCAATTGTAAGCATAGAAATATTTCTTCTACCAACTTTCACCATTTGGTCATATAGAGCAGAATCTGCAGTTCTAATTCTGTCAATCATAGGATTATTAGCCTCTTTCTCTGCATCATAGATTGGGAACGCACCTCTCTCCGAAGCCATAATTACAGAAGATCTGTAAGACTCAACAGCAAGTGTCTTCTGAACCTCAACAGCAAACTCAATAGCTTTGTCTGAACCATATCTCATACCAAGGGCTGCCAACATATCACCCTCTGCTGTAATACCTAAACCAGTTCTTCTACCACCTAAAGATTTCGCTTTAATCTTCTCCCATAACTCCATCTCTGTTCTCTTGATGTCATCCCCCTCTGGGTCACTCTTAATCTTGTTAAGAATAGCCTCAATTTTCTCCATCTCAAGATCAATAAGGTCATCCATAAGTCTCATAGCCTTAACTACATGCTCTTTAAACAATGGCATGTTAAACTTAGCCTCTGCAGTAAATGGATTGTCTACATATGAATACAAGTTCATTGCAATAAGACGGCAAGAATCGTATGGACATAGAGGAATCTCTCCACAAGGGTTTGTACTTACTGTTCTGTATCCTTTGTCTGCATAACAGTCTGCAACAGACTCTCTAATGATTGTATCCCAGAACAACACACCTGGCTCTGCAGATTTCCACGCATTATGAATAATCTTTTTCCATATATTCTGAGCATTTACACTCTTTACAACCTTAGGCTCTGCTGCGTCAACAGGGTACTGTTGTGTATATTGCTCACCTTTTAAAGCTGCACGCATAAACTCGTCATCAAGTTTTACAGACACATTTGCACCTGTAACTTTGCCTTGCTCCATTTTTGCATCAATAAAGCTCTCGCTGTCTGGATGCTTAATTGAAATTGAAAGCATAAGGGCACCTCTTCTGCCATCTTGGGCAACCTCTCTTGTAGAGTTTGAGTATCTCTCCATAAAAGGAACAACACCTGTAGAAGTTAAGGCACTGTTCAATACTGCACTTCCCGATGGTCTGATGTGAGACAGGTCATGACCTACACCTCCACGTCTTTTCATAAGTTGCACCTGCTCCTCATCAATCTTCATAATTCCACCGTATGAATCTGCTATTGAAGAGTGACCAATAACAAAGCAGTTAGAAAGTGAAGCAACCTGATAAGAGTTACCAATACCTGTCATAGGGCCACCTTGAGGGATAACATATTTAAACTCTCTTATCAGCTCAAATATCTCATCCTCTGTCATTGGGTTTGAATATTTAGACTCAATTCTGGCAAACTCCTTTGCCAATCTTCTATGCATATCCTCTGGTGATTTCTCATACAGATTACCAAAAGAATCTTTCATTGCATATTTGTTAATCCAAACGGAGGCAGCCAGTTCGTCCCCCTTAAAATACTGAGTACTTTCAAATAAAGCCTCTTGATAGGTATAGGTGCGTTGCGACATATATATGGTTGATTTATGGGTTAATCTTTGTAAACAAAAAAACCAAATACCACCCGATTTTGGGGATATTTGGTTGCAAGTTACTCTATTTTTTACTGTATCACCCTATTGGAGGGCAATAAGTTTTCAACAAGAAAATCAACACCTGTTCAGAGGCTCTCTAACAGCAATGTTTACTGCAATTTCCACATTCTGTAAACTCGCCCCTAAGTCTGCTTTCAACCATTGCACTAAGCCTTTCCTTTAGCTGCCCATTAGGAATCTTATCCAGCACAGCATACGCAAACGCCTGTTGCTGAAGCAGTTTTGCCTCATTTAATGCAATACCTCTAGATCTCATATAAAACAACTCATTCTCATCCAGACTACCTACTGTTGCTCCATGTGAACATTTTACATCATCTGCATAGATTTCAAGATGAGGCTGTGTATAAGCCTTGGCCTTTTTAGATACAAGCAAGTTGTTGTTGGCCTGATATGCCTCTGCTTTCTGGGCATCTTTTGCCACATAAATTTTACCGGAAAACATTGTTCTTGATTCCCCGTCAAGTATACCCTTGAACAACTGGTTGCTCAAACATCCAGGGACATTATGCCATATGTTTACCTGTGTATTTATCCTTTGATTGCTGTCTGCCAGGTACAAGCCATTTACATTACAATTTGCCCCCTTACCGTTTAACGATATCTCCACATTGTTTGCAATAGCACCTCCGTGAAGGGTAACGATATACAAATTAAGTGTGGCGTCCTGCTCCATTTGCACATTAAAGGTGGTATTATGATCAGATAGGTTATGCTCATTCTGCATTATAACCATATCAAGGTATGCACCACTCTTGACATTTACATTTACCTGCTCACTTGTTTTGAACGGGCACACTGACAAAGTGTGGGAACACAACAATACCTTAGCAATTGAGCCCTCCTCCAAGTTGTAATCTGTTGTATACTCCAAAGACTCCTTGTTCTGGTCACTTCTTATCTGGACAACCTGCAACATTTTGTCCATCACCTCTCCTCTGCCAAGACTCAAGCCATTAAAGTCTCCCTGCCCATCTACAATGTACTTTTGGACAGTATTCTCCAAAGGTACATGGCATTTGAATTCAGAGCCACCTGAGCCGGAGCAATTTTTTGGAGCGTATATGTAATTTCCGTCCATACTTTTACTCACCTTTAATTAACCAATCGTAACCTTTAGTCTCTACCTCCAAAGCCAACTCTTTACCGGCAGTCTTTATAATCTTACCCTTGTACAAAACGTGTACAATATCTGGAACAATATAATCCAACAATCTTTGGTAGTGGGTAATTACTATAGTTGCATTGTCTGGTCTTTTAAGTTTTGTTACACCTGTAGCCACAATTCTTAAAGCATCCACATCAAGACCACTGTCTGTCTCATCAAGAATAGCCAATTTTGGATCCAGCATTGCCATCTGGAAAATCTCATTCCTCTTCTTCTCACCACCAGAGAATCCAACATTTACACCTCTGGAAGAGAACGCAGGGTCCATTTCAACAATGGCCATTTTCTCTCTCATTAACTTAAGATACTCTGCAGCAGATAAAGCAGGCAGATTGTTTTGCTTTCTGTGCTCATTTACTGCAGTTTTCATAAAGTTTACATTTGTAACGCCAGGAATCTCTATAGGATATTGGAAACCAAGGAACAAACCAGCCCAAGATCTCTCTTCCGGGCTCATTTCCAACAAGTTCTTACCCATAAATGTTACACTTCCCTCTGTTACAACATAGCTCTCTTTTCCTGCCAAAACTGCAGAAAGTGTACTCTTTCCAGAACCGTTAGGGCCCATTATAGCATGAACCTCACCTGGTTTAACAGTAAGATTGATTCCTTTTAATATCTCTTTGCCATTAATACTGGCATGCAAATTTTTAATTTCTATTAAATTTTCCATAATCCTAAATTATTGCTCCTGCTCTTTATATTGCTTTTTCCACATTGCAAAACCAAAGAACGCAAGAATTATATATCCGGCAGCCACTATAGGCATAAATGCCAAACCGGCTCTTATATACAAAATAATGTTTGTTGTGTTTACAACCATCCAACAGCCCCAGCAATCCAGTTTCTTTTGGGCAGAAAGATACTGGGCCAAAAGGATAAATGATGTAACAAATGCATCAAGATATGGTTGTCTTGCCATTGGGAAAACATCTGGGAACAGAGTATTGAGTTTACTTAGGAAAAATCCCCAACATAGAGTAAACAAAGC
>JAFYMJ010000344.1 GCA_017556665.1 Bacteroidales bacterium | reverse complement strand
TTCACAGGTATATTTGTGGCCATACTAAGTACCTCTGCAATATGGTCTGGAGTTACAATGTCTGGCTTGCTGTTCTGCTTTTTCTCCCATTTTTTTCTCTCTTTTTCAAACTCTTCCCTTTTGTCCCTTTCAATATCTCTGTATAGAGCGGCTCTGTCCCAATCCTTATCTTCTACAGCAGACCTCTTCTCATTTACAATAATTTCAAGGGCCTTTTCCAAAGTGGCCATTCTCTTTGAAATCTTAATGTTCTTAAGATGTACGCGGCTGCCGGCCTCATCCATTATGTCAATGGCTTTGTCGGGAAGACATCTGTCTGTTATATACCTTTGGCTTAAGCTGATGCATGCCTTAAGTGTCTCGTCTGGATATGTTACGTTGTGGTGTTTCTCATATCTCTCCTTAATGTCTTTAAGGATATCATATGTCTCCTGGAAATTGGTAGCATCAACAAGCACCTTCTGGAATCTCCTTTCTAATGCTCCATCCTTTTCTATGAACTGGCGGAATTCATCCAGAGTTGTTGCTCCAATACATTGGATTTCACCCCTTGCCAAGGCTGGTTTAAGCATATTGGCAGCATCAAGTGATCCTGCAGCGCTTCCAGCTCCAACAAGTGTGTGTATTTCGTCTATGAACAAGATTACATTAGGATTTTTCTTAATCTCATTCAAGATAGCTTTCATCCTCTCTTCAAACTGCCCCCTGTATTTTGTTCCCGCTACTATTGAGCCAATATCCAATGAAATGACCCTTTTGTCAAGCAGAACCCTTGACACTTTCTTTTTTGCAATTCTAATTGCAAGTCCCTCTGCTATAGCAGACTTACCTACACCCGGTTCACCAATGAGTACAGGGTTGTTCTTCTTTCTTCTGCCAAGAATCTGGGCAAGCCTCTCTATCTCTTTGTCTCTCCCTACAACCGGGTCCAATTTACCCTCCTGTGCGGCTTTGGTAAGGTCAAATCCAAAACTCTCAATTACAGGAGTAGTACCTGCATTTGCTTTGGTCTCTTTTTGCGCAGGCTCCTTTTTCTCCTCTTGTTTTGGCTGTTGTTTTTGAGCAGATTTTGGGGTGTGCAATGGCTCCATTACATCTTCGTGTGCAGAGTTGTCGGGAGTATTGTTACCAAGATTCTTTACTGAATCATAGTTTACTTCTTTACTCTGCAGATACTCTATTGCACAACCTTGCTGGCTCCTTAAAATTGACAGAAGCAGATGGTAAGGTTCTGGATTTGTCTGGCCAAATGCCCTTGATTCCAGAAACATTATCTTTAAAACATTCTCACTTGCTTTGGACAAAGTGATTCTGTCTGCATTCTCAAACGGAATTATTTCTGATTTCTGGATGTTTGTTTCTATATGTGTCTTAAGCTCCTGAAGATTTACATTTAGCTTTGTAAGTGCTTCAGTAGCATTGTTTTGTCTATGTCTGACAATTCCTAGCAAAAGATGGTCTGTAGAGATTGTGTATGATCCCATTCTCATTGCCTCTTCTTTTGAATAGGTAATTATATCATTCAATTCTTCTGATAGGTGTAACTGCATTTGAATAAAATTTCCTCAAAAATACTTAAAATCATTTGAATTGCTAAACAAATAATAATTTTAAATGGTTTATTTCTTTATTATTTCAAATAAAATCACTAATTTTGTCCGTCTGTATTGGCCTTAAAACAGTACAGATTTTAATGAGCTAAAATATGGATATTCAGGAGACACAAGAAAGAATACAACAGATAAATATTGAGAAACAAATGAAGAGTGCATATATTGATTATGCAATGTCTGTAATTGTTTCCAGAGCCCTTCCAGATGTTAGAGATGGATTGAAACCAGTGCACCGCAGAGTGCTTTATGGTATGAATGAGTTAGGTTTGACTTCTGGTGGCCAATATAAAAAGTCTGCTCGTATTGTGGGTGAGGTTTTAGGTAAATACCATCCACATGGAGACTTAAGTGTGTATGAGGCCATGGTTAGAATGGCACAGGATTGGAGTTTGAGATACATGCTTGTAAACGGTCAAGGTAACTTTGGTTCAATAGACGGTGACTCTGCGGCTGCAATGCGTTATACAGAGGCCCGTTTCAATGCTTTGGCAGAAGAGGTTCTGTTGGATTTGGATAAAGATACAGTTGACTTTACAAGTAACTTTGATGATACTTTAAAGGAGCCTACAGTTTTGCCTGCAAAAGCACCTCTTTTGTTGTTGAATGGCGCTTCTGGTATTGCTGTTGGTATGGCTACCAATATGGCTCCACACAATCTGAATGAAATATGTGATGCAATTACAGCATACATAGACAATACAGAGATAACCGTAGAGGAATTGATGGAGCATGTAAAAGGTCCGGATTTCCCTACAGGTGGCATTATTCAGGGGCTTCAGGGTATTAAAGATGCTTTTGAGACCGGAAAGGGAAGAATTATTGTAAGATCAAAGACAGAGATTGAAACCGATGATAAGGGAAGAGAGACTATAGTTGTTAGCGAGATCCCTTACATGGTAAACAAGAAGGAGCTTATTGAGAAGATAGCTGAGATGGTGGAGAACAAGAGGGTTGAAGGGGTATCTTACATTAACGATGAGAGTGACAGACGCGGTATGCGTATTGTTATAAGATTAAAGGCTGGTGCGGTAGCAAATGTTGTTTTGAATACTTTGTTCAAATATACTGCTTTGCAATCAAGCTTCTCTGTAAACAATATTGCCCTTGTTGACGGCCGTCCAAGAATATTGAATCTTAAACAACTTATAAAATATTATGTAAGACACAGACATAATGTAGTTGTAAGAAGAGCTCAATTTGAGTTGAACAAGGCTCAGGCCAGAGCACATATCCTTGAGGGTTTGCTAAAAGCTCTTGATGTTCTTGATGAGGTTATAGCAATCATAAGGGGATCCAAGACTGTGGAGGAT
>JAFYMJ010000041.1 GCA_017556665.1 Bacteroidales bacterium | reverse complement strand
CCCTTTTGCTAATGCAAAGTTATTTATAATTATTATTATTTACAAATATTTTTAACTAGATACTTGTTATTTTTTACAATATTTTATCCTTATTATAAAAAACACCCTCTACAGATACTTCTATTGTGTTTTTTAATTTTTTACATGCTTAACAATTTTGTAACAATTGCATGTAATAATCTTTTATGATAGTAAAATGCACATATTAATGATTTCCTTATATGTAAACTTTTTCAATTTATTGATGTTCTAAAGGAGACTAAATAATCAAAGGAAATGAAAGCAAAAAGTATATTTTTAGGTGTTGCTGCAATATGTGGTGCAACATTTGAGATGGATGCCTGCACAGGTATATCATTAACTGCCAAAGATGGCAGTTTTATTATGGCAAGAACCATTGAATGGGCCAAAACTAGAATGAACAATAAAATGGTTATTATTCCTATTGGAAAAGAGTTTACCTCTTACACTCCAACAGGGGTAAATGGAGTAACATACTCTGCAAAATATGGGGTTGTAGGTTTATGTGTAGAGAATCCACATTTTATTGCAGAGGGACTGAATACAGCAGGGTTATCCTGTGGATTATTCTTTTTCCCTAAATACGGAAGCTATTTGCCTTACGACCCCAGACATAACAAAAAGACTTTGGCAGATTTACAAGCCAATGAGTGGATTCTGACCCAATTTGCAAATGTAGAGGAGGTAAAGAGAGGGATAAAGGATATTAGAATTACTGCGGTAGAAGAGGGTGTTGCCCTACACTGGAGAATAGCAGATTCAAGTGGAAAGCAAATTGTTATGGAAATTATTGATGGAGAGGTAAAATTTTATGACAATCCTGTTGGGGTACTTACCAATGCTCCTGGATTTGAGTGGCACTTGTCTAACCTGAGCAATTATGTAAATCTTTTCCCTGGTACCGCCCCATCGTGGAATATTGGGGAGTATAAGGTTGAGCCTATTGGCAGCAGCTCTGGAATGCTTGGATTGCCAGGTGATGCCACCCCTGTATCCAGATTTATAAGGGCTGCTTTCTTTAAAGCTACAGCTCCGGTACTTGATACAGCAGAAGAGACTGTAATGCAGAGTTTCCATTTGTTGAACAGTTTTGACATTCCTCTGGCAATAGAGCACAACAAAGGTGCAAAATTACCATATATGCCAAGTGCCACCCAATGGACAAGTTCAATAGATCTTACACACCTTAAAGTTTATTACCACACTGCTTATAATATAAATATAAGGTGTATAGACCTAAAGAGCATTGACTTTAATAAGGTACAATACCAGGAACACCCTTTAGATAAGGAGAACAGGCAACCTGTTGAAATGATTGTAATAAAATAAACCAGATGAGGCCTCATCAAAATATTTTGATCTGGCCTCATCTTTTTTGCAAATACCTAACTGCACTGCAGCAGGCAAGGTCTGTGGATGGGAAGTGGTGTTATTCATACTCATCCAGAGCCTTGGCCATAAGTTCTCTGCCCAACTTTGATATTTCCTCTGCCTTAGCATAGTCTTTTATATCCCCATAGGCATCAAACGGCATTCTTGCAAGTATATCGGGAGTATTAAGTTTTAATGAAAACTCTGAATTAAAATGGTTCATTATACTAAATGCCCTGTCAATAACAGACATATAACTTTTTGCAAAGTCAAGAGCCTTGTCCTGATTGTATTCATCTTTATAATTGATATATTCTTTTAAAAGATCAATCCCTTTACCTCCAAAATACTTTATTCTGTCCCCTAAAGAATATGCATCCTTTGTTTGGCCAAAATCTTTCCAAAGATCCAAGGCCTCTTCTTTTTTCTGGTTCTTGAACTCTTCATCAGACCTCTTTGCAAATTTTTCCTGTACTAATATATCTCTTATTCTCTCTGGCTGGATATCATTTACGTCAAATGCAACCAGTATATCTCCTGGAGTTCTTTCCACTCTGTTTATTGGGAGACAATTGGACATGGCTCCATCTATAAGAAGGGAATCATTATACTCTACCGGCTTGAACAATGTTGGAATTGATATGGATGCCCTTATGGCAGAGAAGAGGTCTCCGCTTGAAAAAACAACCTCCTCACCTGTATACAGATCTGTTGCCACAGCCTTATAAGGTATGTTCAAGTCTTCTATATTTATCTGAGGGACAATATCTTTTAATGCAGATATTATTCTGTCTCCTTTTACAAGATGGTTCATTGACAATGAAAAGTCAATAAGGCTGAACATATTCCACACATCCAGTGAATATAGCCACTGCTTTACATCATCAAGTTTTCCTGCAGCATAGACGCCACCTATCAATGAACCTATAGAGGTACCTGCTATTGAGGTAATTTTATATCCTCTACTCTCAAGCTCTTCTATAGCTCCTATATATGCAAAACCTCGTGGACCGCCACCTGAAAGCACTAATGCAACGTTTTTCTCCATAGATAACCTACTTTTAAATTTATGTCTACATATATAACAATCCAAATTTAAAAAATATTTAAGTTTTATTGAAAAAGAGTAAATTTGTATACTATAACAAATGTAATTTTTAAAGTCTATGAAGAAGATTTCATTACTGATGGCATCTTTGGCAATATTAGTTGCAAGTTGCTGTAACAACAATACCAATAATTACCCTAAAAATGTAATATACCTTATTGGAGATGGAATGGGATTTGGTGCCGTTTCTTCTCTTTTGCTTTCGCAAGATTCCACTACCGTATTTGAATTTGCCCCTGTTATTGGCTTTAATGAGACTTGCTCTGCCAAAAATTATGTAACCGACTCTCCTGCGGGGGGAACAGCATTGGCTACAGGAACAAGAACAAATAATGGATATTTGGGTGTTGATCCAAATGGAGAGCAACTAACAAGTATCCTAAAAAAAGCTCAGGCACTTGGTAAAAAGAGTGGTATTGTAGTAAATACCACATTAACAGAAGCAACCCCAGGAGCTTTCTACGCCGGTGTAAAAAAACGTTCAGAAAGCTACAGGATTGCTGAACAATTTTGTGAAAGTGGTGTAGATGTTGCCATTGGAGCTGGTCTTTCTGCATTTATAAACCGTCCTGACTCTGTTGATATGACAGAGGTATTGATTAACAAAGGTTACAATGTTTACCTTGACTGGAAATCTGTACTTAAAACAGATTCAAAAAAATTTGTAGGTATCTTGTCTATGAGTGATGTACACAGAAGAAATTCCACTTCTAAAACTGCTGGTGCCGCAGATGGTGCAGAGGTATGCCTTGCAGCCAAACTTGCTGCACAATCTGCCAACGACTCAGATACAACAAGATTTTCTGAACCAACTGTATATCTGCAAAAAGCAACAGCAAAGGCTCTGGAGGTTCTGGAGCATGATTCTCCTGATGGATTCTTTTTAATGATTGAGAGTGCAATTATAGATGGTTATGGCCATAACAACGATTCAGAGGGGATGATTATTGAGATGAAAGAATTTGACCAGACCCTTAAAATGCTTGTAAAATATGTAGAGAATAATCCAAATACATTGTTGGTTGTTACAGCAGATCATGAGACTGGCGGTACAGGTGTTTCATACAAGCATTATGAAAATGGAGAAAAAGTGCCTGTGCAATTGTCATTCAGTACAAAAGGGCACACCGGTACAGTTGTTCCAATCTTTGCATACGGTGCAGGTGCACAAGAGTTTGCTGGGATAATGAAGAATACAGATATTCCTGTTAAGATTGAGAAACTCATTAACAGAAAATAATGAAGCTCATTGTTATAATATTCCCTATCCTATACCTTGCAGGCAATTATTATGTTTTTGCAAAAGCATT
>JAFYMJ010000343.1 GCA_017556665.1 Bacteroidales bacterium | reverse complement strand
TTTGCTTTCTACAGTTTCTGCATACTATGGAGGTCAGTATGTATCCAACATTAACAGATTCTCAAGAGTGTATAAAGTTATGATGCAATCTTCTCCAGATTATAGAATTGATGAGTCTTCATTAAACAACATATATGTAAGGGTAAACGGACAAATGGCACCGTTGAGCCAATTCCTTACTCTTACCAGAGTATATGGAGCAGAGGTTTTGGACAGATTCAATCTGTATAATTCAATATCGGTGAGTGTATCTCCAGCTCCAGGTTACAGTTCTGGTGAGGTTATTAAGGTTGTTAGAGAGGTTGCCAAAGAGAGTCTTCCTACAGGATACGGATTTGAGTTTGGTGGTATTACAAGAGAGGAGAGTGAGCAGAACAATACCCAAATGGTAGCAATCCTTGCAATTTGTGCACTTATGATATATTTGATTTTGTGTGCTTTGTATGAGAGTTTTGTTATTCCTCTTGCCGTTATCATTAGTGTTCCTTGCGGATTGATGGGTACATTCCTGTTTGCTAAAGCATTTGGATTGGAAAATAACATTTATCTGCAGACAGGTATGATTATGCTGATTGGTCTGTTGGCTAAAACAGCAATTCTAATCACCGAGTTTGCTGTTGAAAGCAGACATAGAGGAAACAGTTTGGCAGCATCTGCACTATTTGCTGCAAAAGCCAGACTTAGACCTATTTTAATGACAGTACTTACAATGATATTTGGTATGTTGCCAATGATGGTCTCTACAGGTGTGGGAGCAAACGGTAACAGATCTTTGGGTACTGGTGTAGTTGGTGGTATGATAGTGGGAACGTTGGCATTGTTGTTCTTTGTAACAGCACTATATGTAATATTCCAGTCTTTACAAGAGAAGATTAAGCCTCTTGGAACAGATCCATCAAAGGAGGAGCGTCCACAGGAGCTTAAATAGAATAATGGCTAACGGAAAAATATGATTACAATATGAAAAAGATATTACTATATACAATTTCTGCTCTCTTGATAAGTGGTTGTGGAATATACAATAAATACAAACCAGTTGAGGAAGTCAGCTCCAATTTATATGGAGAGCAATTTGCCAATGATGATACTACAAGCTTTGCACAGGTAAATTGGAGAGAAATTTTTAAGGATCCTATCCTGCAGAAGCATATAGATTCAGTTTTGGTGAATAATCCCGATATGCAGGCTGCATATTTGAAATCTGAGCAGGCAAGAGCAGCTTTAATGACAGCAAGATTATCATACCTGCCATCTTTTGCATTTGCTCCAACTGGAACAATAGGTACTGTTGAATTCAGCAATACATTGTACACATATAACTTGCCACTAAGTGCAACATGGGAGTTGGATATTTTTGGCAAGATAAGGAATAAGAAGATGGCTGCCAAGGCTGCATATATGCAATCTAAAGAGTATATCCAAGCAGTAAGGACCCAACTTATTTCTACTACTGCCAATGTATATTATACCCTTCTTATGCTTGATGCACAATACGAAATAGTTTGCAAGACAGAGACTATATGGAAAGAGAGTGTAGAGGCAACAAGGGCATTAAAGGATGCAGGTTATGTAAATGAGACAGCATTGGCTCAAACAGAGGCAAACTATTTTAGTGTAGTGGCTGGCAAATTGGATTTGCAGGAGCAGATTAACAAAACAGAGAATACATTGTCTCTATTGTTATTCAATACGCCATCACATATAGAAAGAGGCAAGTTGTCTGAGCAAGATTTTACAGAGGAATTCAAATTGGGTATCCCATTGTTGCTGTTGTCAAACAGACCAGATGTTAAAATGGCGGAACTCTCTTTAGCCCAAGCATTTTATGCTACCAATTCTGCCAGAGCAGCCTTTTATCCATCTATATCTTTGCAAGGAGTGTTAGGATGGACCAATTCCGCTAATGGAGTTGCTCTTGATCCTTTAACTATGATTGGGTCTGCAATTGGTTCGTTGACTATGCCTTTATTTAACAGAGGAGCAAACATTGCACAATTAAAGATAGCAAAAGCACAACAGGAGGAGGCTAAACTTACCTTTACAAAAACATTGCTTTCTGCAGGAAAGGAGGTAAACGAGGCCCTTACAAAATACCAGACAGCCCACAACAAGGCAGAGTTGTATAAACAGCAGATAGAGTCGCTTTCTTCTGCAGCCGAAAGTACTGCTTTACTTATGAAATATGGTTCAACAAACTATCTTGAGGTTCTTGTTGCACAACAGACTCTTTTACAGGCTCAGTTGAATCAGGTTGCAAACAGATTGGCCGAGATTCAAGGGCTTGTAACCCTATATAATGCCTTGGGAGGCGGAAGAGAATAATAATTTTATTAAAATAACTTTATCAGTGGAGAGGTGACCCAAAGGCCACCTCTTTTTTTGGTTTTCCATCATTTCATTTTTTTATATAACTTTACACAAATGTGAAAGAATTTATTGGTTTATGGGCCTTACTACATCTCTTCGTAAGCATAATCAATAGCCATATTGAGTTTTTTAATAAAGTTGCTGCAACTTTTAAAGTCATCGGCTATAATATCAATTGCATCTTCTTTGCATATATATTCCATATCTACGGCTTTTATAAGGCCGTAGTTTTTCATTTTTAGCAGATTATGCCATTTTAAGGGTGCTCCGGCAAACTCAGATGGCACTTTCTTAAGCATATTGGATTCATCAATCTTAAATCCTTTTGCCTGATTAATTGATTCAATAAATGAGTCTCCGTTTACATGAATTTCATCCCTTATGCTCCTGAGTACTTTTGGCTCAAAGTGATATGTGCCGGCAATAATAAAGCATCCACCCATAGAGAGTGGGGCATCTGAATTTACAGGTGGCTCCAGATGAAGGTAGTACCCTGCATAAGGAGATTTTTTACCACCCTTGCATATAAAGATACCCATATGAGTCTTGTATGGTTCTTTGTTTTTGCTGAATCTGGTATCTCTGTTTATTCTATATGTGCAATCCTTTACCTTAAGATTGGAGTTTGCAATATCCTCATCCCATTGACAAATTTTATCTATCAATTTTTGTGCAAACTCCTCAAACCCACTTCGAATAGAGAGATACTCTTCTTTATGGCTATAAAACCACTCTCTGTTATTGTTCTCCGACAACCTGTTTAAAAAATTGAATAGATTTTTCATAAAGAAATTTATTTCTTATGTCCATAATATTTGGCAAGCAAAAAGAATTTAAATAGAAGATTGTCTTGTTTTAAGAAATCCAGCTGTTCAAGGTCTACTTCATCTATATTAAAATAATATTCAATATATGTTTTTTCTTTACCTTTCTTTGTTGTGTATTTAACCTCTTTTGTACGACATTTACTTAATGTTTCTAGATATTGTTCCTTGGTAAGAACTAGAGATAAATTGCCTCTGCGAATTTTACCAACAAACCACAGGAGTCTATCCAGATGATCATATTTTTTTTCATGAGTTTCAATGTTAAGTTTCATAATAAGGGCATTAATGCCATTTATATATTTTACCATTGTCTCTTTTCCCAATATTTTCCCTTTTTGGGAAACATTAATTTGTGGAACTTCTTTTTCTCCAAATCCACATGCTGTCCATACTAAAGGAAACATCTCATATGCTACAGAGTCATAAATGGGAAAATTGTAAGCAGTATCAAAGTATGCATATTTGCTGATGAGAGATATTGCAGCACCTTTATCTTTGCCATCTTTGCTTATTCCATAATTATTAGAAAATAAATTTGTTTCGATATCGTTCCCATCTCTATCTTTTGAGGTATAATTAAATTGTTTTATTGTGTTATCTGGATCTTTTGTAAAATCTATAAACAGTTGTCTTAGTTTACCTGCTTTACCATTTGCAATTTTTGATAGAGTCTCCGCTAATTCGTCAAGTGCGTAATATCTTTTATTCATTTGAGTTGAATAAATGTTGTCTATAAGTGCTAAACGCACAAAAATGTAGGATTTTATGTGGTCTTTGGGTGCAGTATCCTCAAATAATTTTAAGATATCATTTTTATTGGCAGAGAAGCCTGAACTACCATCAATGTCTTCTTTATTCAGAGATGCAAATATCTGCTTTACATCGTTAAGGTGTTGTGAATATGATTCAGTTGGATGTATTTTTGTCTCTCTTGTCATATAACTGTTTCTTAGTGATTATAACAACTAAAGCGAAGATAACTAAAAAATAGGCATTGGAAAAATCAACTTTTTGCTTTATTTATCTATATCTGTTTAGTGCCTAATTTTTTTTGTTTGTTAAGACGTAAACGGAACCTTATATCGGAGAGAATAAATTTATGTATTGCTATATATGAGGATGCAAACACAATGTTTGCACCGTTTCAGTATGGATACAAAAAAACTGGAAGATTTGATCTTCCTATTGGAGAGAAAGGGATTTGGCCTGCGGCATTCCCTATCTGCTCGCCGCAGGGGCCCTTGCAAATTTGCGGAAGCTTAAAGAGGGCGCTATGCTTCCTCTTTTATTTTTGTATCCCTCCTTTCACTTATGCAAACAAGGTTTGCAACGTTTCAGTATGGATACAAAAAAACCGGAAGATTTTATCTTCCGGCTTCCGCAAATTTGCGGAGAGAAAGGGATTCGAACCCCTGGAACGTTTCCGTTCAACGGTTTTCAAGACCGCCGCATTCGACCACTCTGCCATCTCTCCTTCCCGATTGGGATTGCAAAGGTAGATAAAATTTTTAATTATGCAAATAAAAATTCAAGAAAAAATTATTTTAACATCTCAAGCACCAGTTCTGGAGCATCTGTTGTAATAAAATCTACCTTTAAATCTATCATTTCTTTAATTAGTTCTGGTTTGTTTACAGTCCATACATTAACAATCATTCCAAGATTATGAGCCTCTTCTATCCACTGAGGATTTTTCTGAATTTGTGAGTAGTGGTAGTCCAAGCCCATTATACCCATTTCTTTTAGTTCTTTTGGTGGAATTTTTCCGCTAAGATACTGTACTCTGCACTCTGGCATAAGTTGAGCAAGTTGTTTGCATGCCTCCAAGCTGAAAGATATAAACTCTACCTTATCTTGCAGTTTCATCTTTTTTACCATATCTGCAGATTTTTTAACGGCAATGTTTTCTTTTTCTCCGGCAGGATGAACCTTTAGCTCAAAAATTAATTTGATATCTCCCTTTTTACCTTGTTTAAGATACTCTTTTAGTGTAGGGACTTTTTCTCCATTCTTTAACCTTAATTTTTTAACTTCTTTGTATGATGCTTTCTGTACATCTGCTATTGTCTCAAGTTTTGGACCATGGCTTACAATCATAACACCATCTGATGTCATATTTACATCAAACTCACTTCCGTATACCGGGATGGATTGTGCACGTTTGAGTGCGGTAATTGAGTTTTGGTTGTTATTGGGGGTATCCCAGTATCCTCTATGTGCAACTACTTGGGTAACTTGAGCATAACTGTATAGGCTTGTAAAGCATAATATACAGATAATTAGGGTTTTAGGTATAAATTTCATATCTATGGAATGTTTATCTTTATTAAACGGACAATTTCTTAATTTGTTTCAAAATTACCTCTATTTTTTTGATTTGTTGCAAAAAGGTTAAGTTTTTATTTAGGCTGTTTTTTTGTGAAACTTTTTAGCTGTTTTTAAGTTATAAGTGTGAAATAAATCTCAAAGCAAATATTATGGAGGCAAAATCATTCAACACAGAACTAGTATGTTTGGAACCTGCTCTTAAAAGATATGCATATAGCCTCACACTTAATATGGAAGATGCTAAGGACTTGGTTCAGGAGACTTTATATAAGGCTCTTGTAAATGAGGATAAGTTTGATGCTCAGACCAATATAAAAGCGTGGCTGTATACAATTCTAAGAAACACGTTTATTAACGATTACCGAAGAAAGAACAAGAGTGAAAAAATATTTTCAAACGATGTTAAAGATTTTGTATTAAAAAGCAAACTCGCAGATTCAAGTCCAGAGAGTGATGTAAACTTTAAAGAACTTACATTTATTGTAAATTCCCTTGAGCCTGAGTTCAGAATCCCATTTCAGATGCACGATGACGGGTTCAAATATCAGGAAATAGCAGAAGAACTTGGTCTGCAGCTTGGAACCGTAAAAAGCAGAATCCATTTCTCAAGAAAGAAACTTATAGATATGATAGGCAGCAAGTAAGTGAAATATTAAAAATAAACAGGCAATAAGTAGTTTTTTTATGAATTTTCTTAACTTTGAGAAAATATTATTTAAAAAGTATGAAAAAGTTAGTCTTGTTTATTTTTATGTTAATGCCAGTCCTTGCTCTTGCACAGATAGATGAAAGTAAGATGGACAGGTATTTGGATCCAGTATTAAAGGTTGGTGAGAAAGTTGTTTTTAAAGATTCATTGCAATATAAGAACATTTCTATTGACAAAGTATATCAAATTGCAGCAGACTGGGCGGACAGTTATATTGCCAAATTCGATAAAAAGTTTGCCAGCAGAATAGCGTACAAGAATGAGTCTAAAAAGAGTATTGTAATAATATTCAATAGAGATATCATCTTTAAGGATATTGCCCTTATATTGGACAAGGCATTAATGAAATGCAACATAAGCGTAGATATTAAAGACAATAAATGCATTATTAGTGTATTGAACATAAAGTATGATTATATGGAGGGCGGCTTAATGCAACACTACAATGCAGAAGATTGGATTATAGACAGATATGCAATCAATAAGGACCGTACTAAACTTGCAAGAGGTTTTGGCAAGTTCAGGGCAAAAACAATAGATGCTGTAGATGAAATATTTGAATCATTCAGAGGATATATGTTTGAGAATATTGCAGCAACTCCAATAGAAGAGAAACCGGCACCTGTAAAAGTTGCGGAGCCAGTGGCAGTAGCACAACCTGCACAACCAGCACAGCCAGCACAACCTGCAACTCCAGTAACAGAGGTAAAACAGGCAACAACAGCTGTTGCAGC
>JAFYMJ010000342.1 GCA_017556665.1 Bacteroidales bacterium | reverse complement strand
ACATCGTTTTCAGTCTTAACTTTCAATTCTAGAGCATCGGCTTTGGCCTTCTCAATTATAGCTTGAGCCTCTTGATTGGCTTTTGCTATAATTTCAGATGCCTGATTTTTGGCATCTGACACAAGTTGTTCAGCCTCTTGCTTACCTTTAGACAAACCTTCATTATAAAGTTTATCTGTTAGTTCTTGCAATTTGTTTTGCATATATGCTGTCTCCTTTATTTTTAATAAATTTTAACTTCAAATTTAATAATAATTTTTAGTTAATTTATATATAATTCAGCATAATTGTTACCAAAAAAATAAAGCTGACCAGAGGCCAGCTTTATTTTTTTATATTATGTTAAAGATTATGCAAGGAATGCCAATAAAATACCGGCTGCCACTGCACTACCAATAACACCTGCTACGTTTGGACCCATAGCATGCATCAACAAGTAATTGCTCTTGTCATATTCTAATCCAACATTGTTAGATACACGTGCTGCGTCTGGAACTGCAGATACACCTGCATTACCAATAAGTGGATTGATTTTATTGCCTTCTTTAAGGAATAGGTTAAAGAATTTAACAAACAATACACCTGCAGCTGTTGCAATAACAAATGATAATGCACCTAATGCAAAAATCTTTATTGAATTCCATTGTAGGAATTTGTCTGCTTGAGTTGATGCACCAACTGTCAATCCAATTAAAATTGTAACAACATCAATAAGCGGTCCTCTTGCTGTCTCAGCCAATCTTCTGGTTACACCAGACTCTTTTAGCAAGTTACCAAAGAACAACATACCTAGTAGAGGAAGACCAGAAGGAACAATAAATGCTGTTAATAGGAAACCAATAATAGGGAACAATTTTTTCTCTGTTTGAGAAACTGCCCTTGGTGGTTTCATTTTTATTGTTCTCTCTTTGCTGGTAGTGAACAATTTCATAATTGGCGGTTGGATAACTGGAACCAAAGCCATATATGAATATGCTGATACTGCAATTGCTCCCATCAAATCCGGTGCAAGTCTACCAGACAAGAAAATTGCAGTAGGACCATCAGCACCACCAATAATTCCAATAGCACCTGCCTCAGATGGGCTGAATCCCATAGCTAATGCAATTGCATAAGCTCCAAAAATTCCAAATTGAGCTGCCGCTCCAATAAGCAACAGTTTTGGATTTGAAATTAGTGCAGAGAAGTCTGTCATTGCACCAATACCCAAGAAAATAAGTGGTGGATACCAACCTTGTTTTACTCCTGAGTAAAGAATGTTAAGTACAGAACCCTCCTCATATACACTTACGCATAGGCCATTGAACAAAGGAATGTTTCCAACTACTATACCAAAACCAATAGGGATAAGAAGCATAGGCTCCCAATCTTTCTTAATGGCTAGGGTAATGAATATCAAACCAATAACAATCATTATAATGTGTCCAAGTGTTGCATTGGCAAAACCTGTATACATCATAAATTGCTGAAGGTTGTCTAATATAGATGCTTCGTATATCATAATTATCCAATAATTACAAGAGGAGCACCTTCAAGTACAGAATCTCCTTTATTAACTTTAATAGCGCTTACTGTACCGTCTGCAGTAGCCTCAATAACGTTCTCCATTTTCATAGCCTCAAGAACCATTACTTTTTGGCCTCTCTTAACTGCATCACCCTCTTTACAGCAAATCTCTAGAATTACGCCTGGAAGTGGAGATGATACTGTTGTGCCAGCACCACCTGCTGCAGCAGGTTTGTTAACTTTAACAGCTGGAGCAGCTGTTGTAGCTGTAGGTTTCTTAACTTCTACAGTTTTCTTAACAGCTTTTTCCATCTCTACTTTAAATGGAGTGCCATTAACTTCAACCTCTAAGATTGAATCCTCTCCCTCATTAACGGTAACAGCGTAGTCTGTACCGTTGATTTTCATTTTATATTCTTTCATTACTAAATTCTTTTTTAATTATTTTCTCTTTATAACCACAGGAGTCTCTCTTAGAGTGTGAATTTTAGAACTCCAAGGTGAGTACGCCCTTGAAACTTTATTTATAGTTAATACTGTGTCCTCGTGATCATGAGCTTCGTTATCTTGAATATATCTGTAAACAGCTGCTGAAACTGCTGCATACACCTCTGCTGAAACTCTACCTGAGTGAGTATGTTTACCTGCAGGGGTAACACCCTCTGGTGCATTAACATCTTTAGCATTTTGGGCAGCTTTATTAATGTTATGTTTACCAATATATTTGAACACAAAATAAAGAAGTATTAACGCTAGGAACACAACTGACATAGCTGTTATTGACATAAATACTCCGTGAGGGTCAACCTCTTTTATTAATTGTGATTTAGATACCACACTGGCCTTTTGGTTATTGTAACCTGGTGTGGCGTTTGCAAGAATACCCCAACCTTTATCTCCTTGTTGAGCTGCAATCTTTTTGGAAATATTGCTTGACATATATGCAAAACTTGGATTTTCTGCATAACCCTCGCCATCAACAATTCTTCCGTAAGATTGGTTAGGTTGTAGGTCAGACGGAATTACAGCGCTATCAATTACTGTTCTTCCATCGCTACTTGTAAAGATAATAGTTTTAGCACCTTCAAATGAGATTCCTGCATGTAGAGGACCTTTGTCTGCACATCCGTCTACATAAATCAAAAGATGTTGACGAGGCAATATTTTTGTGCTTTTACTGCCTTTTGGAAATACGTGCATCTTTAGATTGTCAGAATCTGTTGAAAGATAACAACCTGCAATATCAACTGTACCGTATGAGGTATTGAACAGCTCAATCCATGCTACTTTGCAGCCATAGTCATCAATACATCCAGTAGAATCAGATGCAACTGTAAATTCGTTGATTCTGATATCTGACATATTTTGAGCATTAGCTGCAAACGATACAGTGATTAACGCCAACAGTAATAATATTTTGTTTAATTTCTTCATTCCTTATATTATTATAGAGGTAGGTTGTCGTGCTTCTTGGCAGGGTTTGCAAGTTTCTTGGTAGCAAGTTCCTGAAGTGCGCGGATAATACGGAAACGAGTATTTCTTGGCTCAATGATATCATCAATATAGCCATATTTAGCTGCATTGTATGGGTTAGCAAATGCATCTCTGTACTCTTTCTCTTTCTCAGCTGCAAAAGCTTTAGGATCTTGAGCCTCTTTCATCTCTTTACCATATAGAACCTCAATTGCTCCAGATGGACCCATAACTGCAATCTCACCAGTAGGCCATGCATAGTTGATATCACCTCTTAGGTGTTTAGAGCTCATAACGCAGTATGCACCACCGTAAGCTTTTCTAAGAACTACAGTTACTTTTGGAACAGTAGCCTCACCATATGCGTACAATAGTTTTGCACCGTGAAGGATAATTCCACCATACTCTTGTTGTGTACCAGGCAAGAAACCAGGAACGTCAACCAATGTTACCAATGGAATGTTGAAAGCGTCGCAGAAACGGACGAATCTTGCAGCTTTTCTTGATGAGTTGTTGTCAAGAACACCTGCCAATGCTTTTGGTTGGTTAGCAACAATACCTACTGATTGGCCATTGAATCTTGCAAAACCAACTACAATGTTCTTAGCGTACTCTTTGTGTACCTCTAGGAATTTACCCTCGTCAACAATAGCACCAATAACCTCGTATACATCGTAAGGTTTGTTTGGATCATCAGGAATAATCTCATTTAGAGAGTCCTCCAATCTGTCAATAGGGTCATTGTTCTCTACGTAAGGTGGCTCCTCTAGGTTGTTTTGAGGAATATAGCTCAATAGATCTTTAATAACTTGAAGACCCTCTTCCTCTGAATCTACTGCAAAGTGAGCTACACCACTCTTTGATGCGTGTACACTTGCACCACCAAGTTGCTCTTGAGTTACATCCTCACCTGTTACTGATTTAACAACTTTTGGACCTGTCAAGAACATGTAGCTTGTACCTCTTGTCATAATGTTGAAGTCAGTTAGTGCTGGAGAGTATACTGCACCACCTGCGCAAGGACCAAAGATTGCTGAAATTTGAGGAACTACTCCAGAAGCAAGGATATTTCTTTGGAAAATCTCTGTATAACCTGCTAGAGCGTTAACACCCTCTTGAATACGTGCTCCACCTGAGTCATTAACACCAATTACAGGAGCACCCATTTTCATACCTTTATCCATTACTTTACAGATTTTCATTGCAAAGCTCTCTGAAAGAGAACCTCCAAATACTGTAAAGTCTTGTGCAAATACATATACCAATCTACCGTCAATTGTACCTCTACCAGTTACAACACCATCACCTAGGAATACATTTTTCTCCATTCCAAAGTTAGTACAACGGTGAGTTACAAACATATCAAACTCCTCAAAACTTCCCTCGTCAAGAAGCATGTTGATTCTCTCACGAGCTGTATATTTGCCTTTTTCGTGTTGTGAGTCAATTCTTTTTTGACCACCACCAATGCGAGCTTTTTCACGTAGTGAAATAAGCGCTTTTACTTGTTCGAGTTGTTGGCTCATTTTAATGTATATTTAAATTAATTAGAATTTCTATTTGTTAGGATCCTCGCAAAGCTCAGTTAGAACTCCAAGAGTTGATTTTGGATGAAGGAATGCAATATTCAAACCCTCTGCACCTTTTCTAGGAGCTTTATCTATAAGTTGTACACCTTTCTCCGACAACTCATCTAGACAAGCTTGAACACCGTTGGTAGCAAAAGCAATGTGATGGATACCCTCGCCTTTTTTCTCAATGAATTTAGCAATTGTACCCTCAGGATCTGTGCTCTCAAGTAACTCAATTTTGGTTTGTCCAATTTTAAAGAAAGCTGTTTTTACTTTTTGGTCTTTAACCTCTTCAATTGAATAACATTTTAGACCAAGTTTTTCTTCATAGTAAGGAATTGCTGTCTCTAGAGACTTAACAGCTATTCCAAGATGCTCAATATGTGTAAGTTCCATATTAAAAAGTATTTTAATGTGTATAAATAGACTATTTTATCAAGCAAAGTTAATAAATCCCTAAAACCTTTCCAATAAATTTTTATCTCTTTTTTTATATACCCAATCTCCCATCCACAGGCAAGGATTGAAAAATGGCCTTTGGTATGGCTGGCAATCTATTCCAGCTGAACCATAATTTCCTAACTCACAAATGCCCCAGTTTGTCTATCAAGAGGCATTTGTTCAAACACACGGAAATTTATGATCCATCTGAAATGATTGCTTACGCCCCATCAGGATATTTTTCAGACCTTGCCTGTTCCTGTACAGTTGGCATTTGTAAAAAAGATGAGGTCGGATCAAATTTTGCCCCGACCTCTTAGTATTTATTTTCTGACTTATTATTCAGACATATCCATTATATGGTATACGTTTTGAACATCATCATCATCTTCCAATTTAGAAATAAGCTTCTCAACCTCAGCTTTTTGCTCGCTAGTCAACTTTTTAAGTTCGCTGGTTGGGATTCTTTCAAACTGTCCTGATTTGATTTCAAATGCATTCTCCTCTAAATATTTTTGGATCTCACCAAATGACTCAAATGCACCATATATCATGATTACGTTCTCCTCTTCGTCAATAAATATTTCATCTACACCGTAATCAATTAGTTCCAACTCCAGTTCCTCTAGGTCAATACCATCTTTTACAGTTACTTTGAATACACATTTGCGCTCAAACATGAAATCCACACTGCCCGATGTGCCTAATGAACCGCCACATTTGTTAAAGTAGCTTCTTACGTTTGCTACAGTTCTCATGTTGTTGTCTGTTGCAGTCTCTACCAAGAATGCAATACCGTGAGGGCCGTATCCTTCGTAAACAATTTCTTTATAGTCTGCTGTATCTTTTTCAACTGCTCTTTTAATAGCTCTATCGATATTATCTTTAGGCATATTTTCACTCTTTGCAGTCTGAATAAGAGTACGTAGTCTTGGATTTGTATCTGGATCAGGACCACCTGCTTTAGCAGCAATTGTAATCTCTTTTCCCAATCTGGTAAAAACGCGGGCCATATTGCCCCAACGTTTCATTTTTCTCTCTTTTCTAAACTCAAATGCTCTTCCCATAACAATTATTTTGTAGCTTGAATTCGAGTGATGTATTTGTCAATCTCGTATCCCTCTGTTGATTGAGGATATTTGTCTTTAATCTCTTGGTACATTTTAAGTGCCTCTGCATTGTTGCCTTGCTCCTCTAGAAGAGTTGCAGCTTTGAACAAGTAGTTTGCTGCAAAGATATTGTCGGCTGAAGAAGCAGCTTTTTTATAGTAGCTGATAGCAGTGTTAAAATCATTTAAGCCTGCGTAAGCATCACCAATACAAGCAATTGATCTGGCAAGGATAATCTCATCCTCTCCATTGTACTTTTTAAGGTTGTCAATAGCCTCTTGGAATTTGCCAAGTTGAAGGTTACATACGCCAGCGTAGAAATAAACAGCCTCGCCTGATTTTGTACCATACTCAGAGATAATCTCTGCAAAACCAAGTGCATTGCCATCACCATTCAATGCTTTCTCAAAATCACCATTTCTGAAATATTGCTCAGCGGTGAAAGTTTGTCCCATTGCCTCTTGTTGTGCTGGAAGTGTTACAAAGTTATGATATGCATAAATGGCACCAGCTACAACTAAAATAGCTATTACGCCATAAATCATAACGTTTTTGTACTTCTCTAAAAATTTCTCTGTTCTTGATAAAGCTTCACCTACCTTTATCTCTGGATCTTGAATGTTTTTGTTAGTTGACATTATTTTATCTTTTTTATTCATTCTTTTTTATGCAGGGTGCAAATTTACAATATTTTGGCAGAATACAAACTTTATTTCCTAAATTTATTTAATATATTTGCACATATATAATCTTAATATGTATCTCAAGAAAATTCTTTTATCAAATTTTAAAAACATAAAAGGTGTGCAGTTGGATTTTTCCAGAAAATTCAATTGCATTTCTGGCAACAATGGTGAAGGCAAGACTAATTTGTTAGATGCAATTTATTATCTTTCAATGACAAAGAGCTACTTCTCATCTACCGATGCCTATACCTTCACATTTGGAGAAGACTCTACTGTAATCAATGGTACATATGTACTGGACGATTCAACAGAGGATTCTGTAAGTATTGGAATAAAGAAGGATCTTGAGAAAACAGTCAAGAGGAATGGAAAAACATATAAAAGGGTTTCTGAGCATATTGGATTGTATCCCATAGTAATGGTTTCACCCTCAGATACTTCTTTAATAATGGGCTCAGCCGACGACCGTAGGAAATTCCTTAACGCAATCCTCTCCCAAACAGATAAGGAGTATTTGAGACAGATCCAGTCATATAACCAGCTGTTGCTTCAGAGGAACAAGTTGCTCAAGATGCCTTCAATCTCTTTTGAATTGCTTGAAACAATTGATGAGAGAATGTCTGAGTATGCACAATACATATATCAGAAAAGGAAAATCTTGTGCATGCAGTTGCAGGAGAGTGTAAAGGAATTCTATAGCCAGCTCAGCGGTTCAAAAGAAAATGTTGAGATTTCATATGTTTCTGATCTGCATAACGGCAGTTTAAAGGATATTTTGCATGAATCCAGAGACAAAGATGCCTTGATAAGATATACTTCAAAAGGTATTCATAAAGATGATATGGAATTTTTGATGTGCAAAATGCCGCTAAAGCGTACCGGATCTCAGGGACAACAGAAAAGTTTTCTGGTATCGCTTAAGTTGGCTCAGTTTACAATAATGCAGAATTTGTATTCCCTTACACCAATATTGCTTCTTGATGACGTGTTTGACAAACTGGATATGCAAAGGGTTGAATACTTGCTAAGTCTGGTTTCAAGTGAGAGGTTTGGACAAATCTTTATATCGGACAGCAATAAAGTCAGAATGGAATCGATCCTTGAAAGATTTACCACAGAGTGCAGCAGTTTTTCCGTAGAAAAAGGTGTATATAGTGTCATTTAGGATATGAAGCGCAGCAATACAAAGTTAATTTCCCATATAATAGAAGAGTATATAAAAGAGGAGGGAATTGAAGACGGTCTCAACAGGGTAAGGGTTTTCAATGCCTGGGATCTTGTTGTCGGGAACAGTGTGGCTTCTGCAACCCTTAACAAGTATTTCAAAGACAAGACATTATATTGCACAGTCAATTCATCAATACTAAGGACTCATTTATATTATCGTAAGAACGACATTATAGCACAACTTAATAAAGTGTTGAATGATAAGGTGATAGAAAACCTTGTAATCAGATAATTATTCTATGTTAAAGATTCTTGTAGATATAGACATACCATATATAAAAGGTGTTTTTGAACCCTTTGCCCAGGTAGAATATCATAAGGGAAGTGACATTACAAATGATAAAGTATTGGATGCAGATGCTTTAATTGTTCGTACCAGGACCAGATGTAATGAACACCTGCTTAAAAATTCATCTGTAAAGTTGATTTCCACAGCTACAATTGGTACAGATCATATAGATCTGGAATATTGTAAAAGCAATAATATTAAGGTAGTTAACTCCGCAGGTTGCAATGCGGCTGCTGTTATGCAGCATGTCTTTACAGCCCTTTATGCCCTTGCAAATAAAAAAGGTCTTGAATTGCCCAATATTTTAAATTACAACTCTGATAAAAAGAAGATTTTAGGTGTGATAGGTGTTGGTAATGTAGGTTCAAAGGTTGCAGCATTGGGGGAATTTCTTGGATTTGAAGTTTTAAGGTGTGATCCAATAAAGGAGAAGGAGCAAACCATCTCTTTTAATAGGGGAGAGATTAAAATAAGTGAGTTCCAAGATTTTTTCTCTTTAGATTATGTGTTGGAGAATTCAGATGTCATAACAATGCATACCTGGCTTGACAATACTACAAGAGGGATGGCCAACAATGAGTTTTTCAATAAGATAAAAAATGGTGCAATTTTTATAAATGCATCTAGAGGTGAGGTAGTTGATGACGAATCGCTTATGCGTAATTTAAACAGGTTCTCTGGAGTGATTCTTGATGTATGGAACAATGAACCTAATATAAACCAACAGTTGTTGCAAAGTGTTGATATTGCAACTCCTCACATAGCAGGTTATTCTATGGAGGGGAAGATAAACGGAACAGTTTTGTCGGTGAGGCAGACTGCCCAATTCTTTGATTTGGATGAGTTGAAAGATTTTTCCATTACTCCCGACGAACCAAATACAAATTTTATAAGTTTGGATGACAAGAATATATGTGAGATAGCTGCTACTCTTGAAAATATTTTCCCTATCTTTGAAGAAGATTTAAAATTGAAATCAAATCCTCAATCATTTGAACAATTAAGAAGTAATTATAAATACAGGAGAGAATTTTATGTTAACCCAAGAACAAAAACAACAAATTTTAAGTAGAGGTATTTCAGAGGCTGAATTCAATACCCAACTGAATAATTTTGTTACAGGTTTTCCTTACCTTAACATTGTGAATGCTGCAACACCTGCCAAAGGCATTAAAGTTTTGGATAATGCACAACAAGGAAAAATGCAGGAAGTATCTGACAATTACAAAGGAACAGTTTGCAAATTTGTCCCTGCATCTGGAGCTGCAACCAGAATGTTCAAGGATTTGTTTGAGGCATCTGATAAACTTAAAGCGGGTGAGAAATTGGTTGAAGGTTCACCAGCTGACAAATTTGTCAAGAATATCTCTTTGTTCCCATTCTTTGATGCTCAAGGTATTTTGAACTTTACACTTTATCCAAATGCATTGAACTATGGATCAATGCCAAAAGGACTGATACAATTCCATAAATATGAGAATGAGAACAGAACACCATTTGAGGAGCATCTTGTAGAGGGTGCTAAATATGCTAAAGATTCAAATGGAAATGTTAAGATGGTTGTTACTGTTTCTGTTGAACATCAAAAGGGTTTTGAAAGCTTATTGGAGTTGGTAAGAGAAAAATATGAGAAAAGATTTGGTTGCAAATATAACGTTGAGTTCACTAACCAAATGCCTTCTACAGATATTGTTGCTGTTGATACAGAGAATAAACCATTCATAAAAGATGATTCAACCATATTGTTCCGTCCAGGTGGCCATGGTGCACTTTTGCAGAACTTGAATAATATTGATTCTGATATTCTTGTTATTAAGAATATTGACAATGTTGTAAAAGAGTCATTGT
>JAFYMJ010000341.1 GCA_017556665.1 Bacteroidales bacterium | reverse complement strand
TTTCGCAAACCTCAATTCCAACAAGCATTGGAAGCCTTCACCGCAAGAGATAGAAGGTTTGGTAAAGTTAAGTAAAAGAGATTATTACATAGTTTAATGAAAGTATTAAGAATATTATTCGTATTTGCTTTTTTAGCTCCGTTCATTGTTAATGCACAAGATAAGGAGAATGTTGTTGTAGATTATAACCAACCAAAAGAGTATGTTATTGGTGGTGTAAAGGTTGAGGGTATAACATACTTGAGAGAGGCGCAGATTGTTTCTTTGACCGGTTTGGCAAAAGGTTATAAAATTCAGGTTCCTGGTGAGCAGGTTTCATCTGCTGTCAGAAGAATTATGATGCAGAGAAAGTTCTCTGATGTGGCGTTATATATTGATTCTTTGTCGGAGAATAAAGATACCTGTTTCTTTGTCCTTAAACTTCAGGAGAGACCAAGGGTTTCAAGATGGTTGTTTACTGGAATGAAAAATTCAGAAAAAAGCGACCTTCAGGAGAGACTTAAGTTAAGAAGGGGAGGAGAGGTATCTGATTATGTGATAAAGTCATCAACAGATATCATCAAGAGATATTATAGCGAGAAAGGTTTCCTAAAGGCAGAGGTTGACGTTAAGATTACCAATGATACTGTAATCAAGAATGCGGTAAAGGTTACCTTTGATGTTGATAGAGGTCCAAAAGTTAGAATGCAGAGAATCAACTTGATGGGTTTTGACGATCAGATTAAGGAGGGTAAACTTAGAAAAGCTCTTAAGAAGACTAAAGACAAGAGACTTAGAAATTTCTTCAACTCTAAGAAATTTAACGAGAAAGAGTATGAAATGGAGAAGGAGGGTCTTATAGATGTATTCAATGAGGCTGGTTTTAGAGATGCAAAAATTGCCAAAGATTCATTGTACTATATTACAGAGGACAGATTGGGACTTGATATCCATTTTGATCAGGGTAACAAATATTACTTTAGGGACGTAACCTGGACAGGTAACTCAATTTATTCAGCTGAGCAGCTTAACAGTGTCTTAAGAGTATCAAAAGGAGATGTTTATGATGTTGTGAATATGGAGAAACGTCTTCAGGGTGACCCTAAGAAACAGTTTATGGATGTCAGAAGAATGTATACCGACAATGGTTATCTGTTCTTTAATGTAACACCGGTTGAGCTTAAGATAGATGGTGACTCAGTAGATGTTGAGATGAGAATTACAGAGGGTAAGCCTGCTACATTCAACAATATCATCATTAACGGTAATACAATTACAAGTGAGAAGATTGCCAGACGTGCACTATATACAAGACCTGGTTATTTGTTCAGCCAATCAGATTTTGAAAGATCGTTGCGTGAGTTGGCATCCATTGGACACTTTGAGGCAGAGAGAGCATATTCAGAGGCTGGATACACTTTGTTGCCTAACCAGCAGAACAACACAGTTGACATTGCCTATAATCTTGCAGAGAAACCAAACAGCCAGTTGGAGTTGTCTGGTGGATGGGGTGGTGACACCTTTGTTGGAACATTGGGAGTAAGTTTCAATAACTTCTCGGTCAGAAGAATGTTTGAGAAAGGTGCTTGGAGACCAGTCCCTCTTGGAGATGGACAAACATTGTCAATAAGATTCCAGACAAACGGTACTTATTATACAGCACTGTCACTTAGTTTTATGGAGCCATGGCTGACAGGTAAAAAGCCAACATCGTTGAACTTCTCTGCATACTATACAAGACAGACAAACTCATACTATTTCTATCAGAAATCTGATGAGTATATGGAGGTTGCAGGTATTGCACTGGGTATAGGTACACGTTTGAAATGGCCAGATGACTACTTTGTATTATATAATGAATTAAGTTGGCAGTATTATAACCTTCATAACTGGAACTACAACTTCCTGTTCAGCACTGGTAAGTCAAATAACTTCAGTTACAAACTTTCGCTTAACAGAAATTCAACCGACCAGCAGATATATCCAAGAAGCGGTTCAGATATGCAGTTCAGTGTTCAGTTGACTCCTCCTTACTCATTGTTTGGTAAGGACAAGGATTATAAGAACATGACTGATCAGGAGAAATATAAAGTGATTGAGTATCACAAGTGGACATTCAAAGGGACTTTATATACAAAACTGATAGGAGACTTAGTACTTAAGACATCGGCTAACTTTGGATATTTGGGATATTATAACAGAGACTTGGGATACTCTCCATTTGAGGGATTCCAGTTGGGTGGTGACGGAATGAGCGGTTATAATACATATGGTTCTGAGATTATTGGTTTAAGAGGTTATCCAAACTATTCTTTGACCCCAATCTCCGAGGATGGAAATTACAATGGTAATGTTTACGATAAGTTTACAGTTGAGTTGAGATATCCTGTTATCTTGCAGCCACAATCAACAATTTACGCCCTTATATTTGTTGAGGGTGGTAACTGTTGGGCAGACATTAAAGACTTTAATCCGTTCCAGATTAAGAGATCTGCCGGTGCCGGTCTAAGAATTATGTTGCCTATTGTTGGTATGCTTGGTATTGACTGGGGTTATGGATTTGATCCTGTTCCAACAGAAGGAAAAGCTAAAGGTGGTAGCCAATTCCACTTTGTTATAGGTCAACAATTCTAAAGTAAATTGTTATGAAACGTTTGATTCTTATAGTAGTGGCATTATTTGCGGTAATGCAATTGAATGCACAGAAAGTTGGGTATATAGCAACAGAGACAATCTTGTCTTATATACCTCAATATAAAACAGCTCAATCTAAGCTGGAGGTGCTGAATAATCAATATAAGAATGAGATTGAGGCAAAGTATAAGTCAATTGAGGCTTTATACCAGAAATATCAGGCATCTAAAGCAAGTTTGTCTGCAGCAGAGAGACAGTATAAAGAAGAGGAGATAATTTCAAAAGAGCAGGAGGTAAAGGCTCTTCAAAAGAAATATTTTGGACAGGACGGTGCTATGCAGAAAAAGTCTGAGGAGCTGTTGAACCCCATAAAAGCTATGGTGAGCAGTGCAATAGAAAAGGTTGCAAAAGCTGGTAACTACTCTTTAATTATAGACTTGTCGGCGATTCAAGGGGTTGCATATGCCAAGGCGGATGATGATTTGAGCAAAGCTGTTTTAGCTCAACTTGGATATTAGAAAATATAATAAACAATAATACTTAACATGAAAAAATTAACAATTATTTTAGCACTTGTAATGGTGCTTTCTGCAACAAGAACTTTTGCGCAAGACCTTAAATTTGGTCACATTAATCTTCAAGAGTTAATCGCTCTAACTCCAGAGAGAGATTCTGCAGTAGTTAAAATGGATAACTATGGTAAAGAGTTGGAAGAGACATTACAAGGTATGCAACAAGAGTTTCAGACAAGATATCAAACTTATAATCAAAAAAGTGCAACTTGGACTGCAGCAGTTCTAGAGGCAAAAACAAAAGAGCTTCAAGATTTACAGGCTAGAATCCAAGAGTTCCAACAAAATGCTCAAAATGAGTTCTCTCAAATGCAACAAGAGTTGATGACTCCAATCATTAAGAAAGCTGCTGAGGCAATTGAGAAGGTTGGTAAAGAGCAAGGATTCATTTATATCTTTGACTTGTCTGTTGGTGGAGTTGCATTCAAGAGTGCAAACAGTATAGATGTATTGCCATTGGCAAAACAAGTATTGGGTATCCCTGCAGATAAAACCGTTCCTACCCAATTCCAACAACCAGCAAAATAGCAATTCCCAGTATTCACTGGAATATTTTTCATAAAAACAGAGGAAAGCAAAATCATTTTGACTTTCCTCTGTTTTATTTATATAAAGATTTATCATTTTTTGCTTAAAATATTTTCAATAAAATAGGATAAGAGTAAAGAATATTGATTACATTTGTAGATAAATTGTATTAGTCTGTAAGATAGAATTTAAAATACACTAAATAAAAAGTAACCCTAGAGAATATTCTTTTATGGAACACAAGATTATTGATGCAAAGGAGGTAGTTATCAGATTTACTGGTGATTCTGGAGACGGAATGCAACTTACCGGTACTTTGTTTGCAGATGCTTCTGCGTTGTATGGAAATGAAATTTCAACATTTCCAGATTATCCGGCTGAGATTAGAGCACCTCAGGGAACAGTTGCCGGAGTTTCTGGTTTTCAGGTGCATATCGGTAATACAGAGGTTAAAACTCCTGGCGATTTCTGCGATGTGCTTGTAGCAATGAACCCAGCAGCTTTAAAAGCTAATGCAAAATGGGCAAAACCAGGCGCAAGTATCATTTTGGATGAGGATGCCTTTGATGAGAAAGGTATGCAAAAAGCCGGATTCCAAACAATGGACCCTATTGAGGAGCTTAAACTAAAGGATTATCACATTGTATGGGCTCCTATTACAACTCTTACAAAAGAGAGCTTAAAAGACAGCGGTTTGGACAATAAGTCTATTGTAAGAAGTAAAAACATGTTCACATTGGGTATGTGTTACTTTATGTTTAACCGCCCACTTCACTTCACAGAAGAATATCTAGAGAAAAAATTTGCTAAAAAACCTAATTTGATTGCACCTAACAAAAAGGTGTTGAATGATGGTTATAATTACGCACACAATATACACGCTATTCCTAATACATACAGAATAGATCCTGCTAACCAAGAGCCAGGTGTTTACAGAAACATCAATGGTAACCAAGCTACAGCATGGGGTTTGTTGGCAGCATCAGAGAAATCTGGTCTTCCTCTATTCTGTGGTTCATATCCTATCACTCCTGCTACTGTAATTCTAGAGGAGTTGGCTATCCATAAAGCATTTGGTGCTAAAACAGTTCAATGTGAGGATGAGATAGCTGGTATATGTACATCTATTGGAGCAGCTTATGCCGGTAATTTTGCAGTTACTACAACTTCTGGTCCTGGTGTATCTCTAAAATCAGAGGCTTTAGGTTTGGCAATGATTACTGAGCTTCCATTGGTTATTGTAAACGTACAAAGATCTGGTCCTTCTACAGGTATCCCTACCAAAACTGAGCAAACAGACCTTAACCAAGCACTATACGGAAGAAACGGTGAGTGTCCAATTATGGTAATGGCCGCACGTACTCCATCTCATTGCTTTGAGTCTGCTTTCTATGCTTCTAAATATGCATTGGAGCATATGATGCCAGTTATCTTGTTAACAGAGGGCTTTATCGGTAACGGTTCTGAGCCTTGGAGAATTCCAGATTTCAGCAAATATCCTGCAATCAATCCTCCTATCATCAATAAATGTGAGGGTAAATTCAAACCATATGAGAGAGACTTGGAGCGTTTTGCAAGAAGCTGGGCAGTTCCTGGAACAGCAGGTCTTGAGCATAGAGTAGGTGGTCTTGAGAAAGCTGAGCATGGTGCAATTTCATCAGATCCTCTAAACCATGAGAAGATGGTTGCTGCCAGAGCAGAGAAAGTTGCCAGAGTAGCTAACTACATTCCAGATCTTGAGGTTGTCGGTGAGCAAGAGGGTGAGATCCTTATTGTTGGTTGGGGTGGAACATATGGTCACCTTTACACTGCAGCTAAAGAGTTGTTGGCAGAGGGTAAGAGCGTAGGTTTTGCACACTTCGATTACATCAACCCACTTCCTAAGAATACAAAAGATGTATTTAAGAGATTTAAGAAAATTATTGTTTGCGAGCTAAACAGCGGTCAGTTTGTAAATTACTTAAGAGCTATGCATCCTGAGTTTACTTACAACCAATTGAATAAAGTTCAAGGACAACCATTTATTGTTAAAGAGATTGTTGACGCAGTTCACGCTCTATAGTTTTATTTAATTAAATTTCAAAAGAAACATCGTTATGAAATATACATCACAAGATTTTAAGAGTGATCAGGAAGTAAGATGGTGCCCTGGTTGTGGAGACCACGCAGTTTTGGCATCTGTACTTAAGGCTATGCCTGAGGTTTGTGAGGAATTGAATATAGATAAAGAGAACATTGTATTTGTTTCTGGTATTGGTTGTTCTTCACGCTTCCCTTATTATATGAACACTTATGGATTCCACTCAATCCACGGTAGAGCAACTGCAATTTCTACTGGTGTTAAAGTAGCTAATCCTAAATTGTCTGTTTGGCAAGCTACAGGTGACGGAGATGCATTGGCTATTGGTGGTAACCACTTTATCCATGCAATCAGAAGAAATATTGACTTGAACATTATTCTATTCAACAATAGAATTTATGGTTTAACAAAAGGTCAATACTCTCCAACTTCAAAGAAAGGTATTGTTACCAAAACATCTCCATATGGTTCAATTGAGGAGCCATTTGTACCAGGAGCTTTGGTATTGGGTGCAAGAGGTACTTTCTTTGCCCGCAGTTTGGACTCTGAGTTAAAGCTTAACCAAGAGATTCTTGTAGCTGGTGCAAAACACAAAGGTACTTCTATTATGGAGATGCTTGTAAACTGTGTTATCTTTAATGATGGTACACACCAAGAGTTTGCTGAAAGATCTGTAAGAGCAGACAGAACCATTACTTTAAGACATGGTGAGCCTATGATCTTTGGTGCAAACAGAGATAAAGGTTTGGTATTGGATGGCCTTCAACTAAAAGTGGTTACAATTGGCGAGAATGGCGTAACAGAGAAAGATATCCTTGTTCATGATGCTCATTCAGATGACAAGCTTCCAATCCATACTATGTTGGCTAATATGAAATATCCTGAATTCCCAGTTGCATTGGGTATTATCAGAGATGTTGAGGACAGTACATATGATGAGAGTGTACACAAACAAGTAGCAGAGGTAAAAGAGAAAGCAAAAATTTCAACCATTGATCAGTTATTGCATTCAGGTGCAACCTGGGAGGTTAAATAATAAAAGGACACACATTTTTAACAAACAAAAAACACGTTAATAAAGATTTATTATGAAAGCAGCTGAAATTATGGCGAAACTTCAGGCTAAATATAGCCATGAGCCAGAGTATTTACAAGCAGTTCACGAGGTATTAGAGTCAATTGAGGAGGTTTATAACCAACATCCTGAGTTTGAGAAAGCAAAAATCGTTGAGAGAATTGTAGAGCCAGATAGAATCTTCACATTCCGCGTTACTTGGATGGACGACAACGGTAACGTACAGGTAAACCGCGGCT
>JAFYMJ010000340.1 GCA_017556665.1 Bacteroidales bacterium | reverse complement strand
GTTGTTTCCGTTATTGTTTGTGTATGTGTTTTTGGTTGTATTGTTTGTGCCATTTCCACTTACGGTTGTGCCGTTTCTTCTTGTAGCACTTCCCGCAACCCTGCCTGTTGTTCCTGAACTGTTTCTTGGAACATTTACATAGGTGCCGCCACTGGTACGTTTTCCGTAATATGTTCCTTTTCCTGGCGATGGTTTTGCACCTGGGCCAGGACCAACATCTGGTTTATGATGTGGTTTGTGTCCTGGATGGTATCCTGGATAATAAGGACTTGGATAGAAACTTGGGTGGTAGAAACCTGGGTAATAGTATCCTGGATATGGTCCATAGTGGTATGCGTAGTAGTGGTATGGATAATGGTTGTATGGGTAATACCATGGATCGTACCATGGGTCGTACCATGAGTGATTCCATCTCCAGCTGTAATAAGATGTGTATCGGCTGTAATATGGGTACCCCCAAGAGAATCTTATATCCCACCATGGATAGTAGTAATCATAGTAGTCTGTTTCAATGTTAATTGTATATGTAGGCGAGTCAAACTTACGTAACCTTGCCTGATAACTCTCTGAATCATCTACTATTGTATAAGTTATGTTGGGGTTGTAATCTATGTTAACCTCATTGGAATTGCCCACATATATGGTTTCAGTATTTGTACGTGAATCATATGATGTGTATTGGGTAGACTTCTCCATAGCATTCAATGTAGATTGCTGCAATCTCTCCAACTCTTGTTGTTCCTGCAAATAATTGCTGTTGTTGCTGGTTGGTGTGTAATATATGCTATTGCTATATTTTTGGCTGTTGTTGTATGCAACTTGTCCGGTAGTGCCACAAGAAGTTAGGGCAAAAGTTATAGCCGCTAGCAGAAATAAAAGATTGTTTTTCATTTTTCCTCCTGTGTTTTAATTTATTTTGTATTTTTGTAACTGGTATTTTTAACAAATATATCAAAAATTGTTCCAATATTGCAATTTGTCTAAAGTGATTGCAGTTGGAGCCAAAAAAGTAGAGAGATAATAAAATAATAAATACAAAATGGCAAAAGAAGTTACTAAGAGAGAGGATAATTATTCTTTATGGTATAACAATTTGGTTGTAAAGGCAGATTTGGCAGAAAATTCTGCAGTAAGAGGATGTATGGTAATTAAACCGTACGGTTATGCAATTTGGGAGAAAATGCAGGCTCAATTGGATAAAATGTTTAAAGAAACAGGTCATCAGAATGCATATTTTCCACTATTTATCCCAAAATCTTTTTTAAGTAAAGAGGCTGAGCACGTAGAAGGTTTTGCTAAAGAGTGTGCAGTTGTAACACATCACAGACTAATGAATGATCCTAATGGTTCAGGTGTAGTTGTAGATCCAAGTGCAAAATTGGAGGAGGAGCTGATTGTAAGACCAACATCAGAAACCATTATATGGAATACATATAAAAACTGGATTAACTCATATAGAGATCTTCCAATTCTATGCAACCAATGGGCAAATGTTGTAAGATGGGAGATGAGAACAAGATTGTTCCTTAGAACAGCAGAGTTCTTATGGCAAGAGGGACATACAGCACATGCAACAAAAGAGGAGGCTATTGCTGAAACAGAAAAAATGGTAAATGTGTATGCAAAATTTGCAAGAGAATATATGGCTGTTCCTGTTGTTGTGGGATATAAATCTGCCAACGAGAGATTTGCTGGAGCCTTGGAGACTATGTGTATAGAGGCTATGATGCAAGATGGCAAAGCATTGCAGGCAGGTACTTCGCACTTCTTGGGCCAAAACTTTGCAAAAGCATTTGATGTAAAATATGCAACTAAAGAGGGTGGCTTGGAGTATGTTTGGGCTACTTCTTGGGGTGTATCAACCAGATTGATGGGTGCATTGATTATGGCACATTCAGATGATAACGGTTTGGTATTGCCTCCAAAATTGGCTCCTATTCATGTGGTAATGGTTCCTATCTTTAAGACAGAAGAGGAGCATGCTGCAATTATTGCCAAAATGGAAGAGTTAAAAGCTAATCTGGAGAAATTAGGTCTAACAGTAAAGATTGATGACAGAGACAATCTTAGAAGTGGATTCAAGTTTGCAGAGTGGGAGCTTAAAGGTGTTCCAGTTAGAGTGGCAATGGGTCCAAGAGATTTGGCAAATGGTACAGCAGAAGTTGCAAGAAGAGATACATTAACCAAAGAGTTCTTGCCTATGGATGGATTAGCAGAGCACATTAACGGATTAATGGATAAGATTCAAGAGAATATCTATCAAAAAGCTTTGGATTTTAGAGCAGCTAAAACATACAAGGTTGATACTTGGGAAGAGTTCAAGACAAAAATTGAGGAGGGTGGCTTCCTTCTATGCCACTGGGATGGTACACCAGAGACAGAGGAGAAGATTAAAGAAGAGACAAAGGCTACCATCAGATGTATTCCAATAGATACAAATGTATGTGAAGAGGAGGGTACATGCATCTATTCTGGAAAACCATCTTCTAGAAGAGTAATTTTTGCCAGATCGTACTAACAACCTTTAATATTTGAATATAAACATTACAAGAAAATATATGGCAGTAGATCCTTTACCCAAGCAGCAAGCGTTAATACTTTCTGCTTTAGAAAATAAGGCAAATGTAAAATCATTTGTGTTTGACCAATCTCTGGAGGCCTTTAATATGCTAAAGGAAACTCTTAGTGAGATTAGTAGCGATCTGAATGATCTTATTTCTGAAAATATAACAGATAAGAGAATCAGGTTGGAGTATAGAGACAGAGGTAAGTTTGAGGCAGAGTTAAAGTTCGCCGATGATGTGTTGGTATTCAGTATGCATACAGATGTGTTCCAGTTTGACAGAGACCACAGTATATGGAAGAACCAGTATGCAAAAGAGTCCCCTTACAATACCTATTGTGGAGTAATAAGTGTGTACAATTTCTTGTCTGACTCTTTAAAATATAATAGAGCAGAAGATCTTGGTTACCTTGTTGCAAGACTCTTTATAAACAAGGACAAGAAATTCTTTATAGAAGGAAAACGTCAGAAGAGAAGTAAGATCTCCAGCTTTGGAAAAACAGATTTGACAAAAGAAGAGCTTATTTCATTTGTAGAGTCGGCCATGTTGTATTCATTGTCATTTGATTTGCTTGTTCCTCCGTTTGATTTGGTTAAAGTGGCCAGTGTGGAGCAAATAAATGCAAAAATAGAGAGCACACAAATGAGAACTGGCAAACGAATGGGATTCAAGTATAATTCAGATGATGTATTAGACGAAGATTAATTGTATGGGCAAAACTCTGTTAAAATATATATTTGTAGCAATCCTCTTGTTAAGCAACTCCAATTTATTTGGGCAGGAAGAAGAACCGCAGAAGCTTAATAAGGCTCAGGAACTATGTAGAGTTATTGGGGCACAATATGCAGTCCCTACAATAAACTATGAACCTGTTGTACCGGAGAAATTCTGGAAAAAAGGACTCCTTACAGAATTGGGATTCTCTCAGGTTTCATTGACAAACTGGGCTGCCGGAGGTTCCGGTTCAATTGCTATGAATGCGTATTTTAATGGACATTTGGATTACGCAAAAGGGGGAATGTTCTGGGAGAACAGACTTCAGATTGGGTATGGCTTTATACAATCATTTGATGAAGGGTACAGAAAAAGTGATGATAAATTCATCCTGGACAGCAAATGGGGATACAGAGGTTTTGGCAAGTTCTATTTTTCTGCAACATTAAACTTTAAATCGCAGTTCACTCCAGGATATGATTATCCTTCCGGCAAGGATAGGGTAAAGGTGTCAAGTATATTTGCCCCTGCATACCTTACATTTGGTCTGGGTTTGGATTACAAACCTTGGGATGGAAAAGTGTTGTCAATAAACTTTGCACCACTCTCTACAAATTGGGTAATAGTAAGTGATCCATTGCTGAGATCAAAATACGGCAATGCCGATGATGAGGCTATACGGTATGAGCTGGGTGCATCATTAATAGCAAATTTTGAGAAGGTGCTGTTCAAAAATTTTAAAGTTACAAGCAAACTCTCTTTGTTCTCTGATTATCTTGACCACCCATTGAATCTGGTAGTAAACTGGGATTTGCACATGTTATATACAATTAACAAGTTCCTGACAACCTCGTTCAGAACAAACCTTATCTATGATGATAATATCTTAATTGATGATGGTGCAGGAAATATGGCTCCAAGAATCCAGTTTAAAGAAATCCTTAGCGTAAACTTTGCCTATACCTTTGGGCAGTTTAAGAAATGATGAACAATTATTCTTTTGAAAAAAGAATTTCACAAATATTAGACATCCCCTCTGGCAGTTCTGTTCTGGTAGCTGTAAGTGGGGGTGTAGATTCTATGAGCATGCTTAATGCCTTATGCTCAATAAATCATGATTTAAAAATTTATGTTGCACACGTAAATTTTAATTTGCGTGGCAATGACTCCAATTTGGATGAGCAACTTGTTGCACAATGGTGTAGCAACAGAAATCTCCAGCTGTTCATTAAAAGCGTTGATACATTAAAATATTGTAAAGAGAGAGGAGTTTCAATGGAGATGGGGGCCAGGGAATTGAGATATACCTGGTTTGAATCTTTAATAAGGGAGCATAATATATATTATCTATTAACAGCTCACAAAGCAAATGACAAAGCAGAGACAATCATTATAAAATTGCATAGAGGGAGTGGCATTAAGGGTTTGTGCGGAATAGGTGAGAGGGTTAGGATGAACGGATATACTATTGTAAGACCAATTCTTGCGTATACCAGAGAAGAGATTGAAAAGTATGCCAGATACCATAATGTTCCATTCAGGGTAGACAAGACAAACCTTGAATGTGATGTGGTAAGGAACAAGATCAGAAATCAGGTTTTTCCCGTTCTTGAAAAGATTAATCCCTCTGCGGTAAGCTCTATAAACAGAAGTATAAAGTATGTAAATTCGGCCAATACCATCATTTCAAATCTTGTAGATAAAGAAAAGGATAAACTGTGTATAGACAGAAACAGCTATATGCAAAAGTTGTATAATGTTGGAGCTGCCCTTACCAATATTATTCCGGAATGTACAATTGAGGTATCCAAG
The DNA here is from genome assembly GCA_017556665.1 of Bacteroidales bacterium. Lineage (GTDB taxonomy): Bacteria > Bacteroidota > Bacteroidia > Bacteroidales > UBA932 > Egerieousia. The sequence continues at coordinate 913 of JAFYMJ010000340.1, read as the reverse complement.
CTTGAACAAGGCAATGAGGAGTTCTGGCTATATTCAATTATGTCTGCATACGGATTTGGTGGAGATACAGTTGAGGCTTTATATAAGACTTTGCATGAGACAGCTGTAAAGCGTTTTGAGAGTGAAAATTATACAGCAATTAAGGAGAGGGGATATATAAAATTTTATTCCAGTACAGACCTTGTCACTCCAGATGAAGTTAAGATTGATAGTTTGGGTAGAGATGGGGCATATCACTTTGGCAAGGTTGAGGTTAAATTTGAATTTTTGTCGGCCGACGAATATTCAAGAATGGGAAAGGGGCCATCCCAGTTGGCTGCAGAAGGCATAATGGTGCTGAGTCTTGAGAAGTTAGAGGGGAATTTATCTGTAAGGGGTATGAAAAAAGGAGACTTTTTTGTCCCTTATGGAATGAAAGGCTCTAAAAAAATCTCCGATTATTTTACAGATCTTAAAGTTGACAATGCAACCAGGGAATTTATCCCTTTGCTGTGTTCAAACAATAAAATTGTTTCCGTTATAGGAAATAGGATTGATGCCAATTATGCTGTGCATAAAGAGGAACCAATCCTATTGGTGTCAATCTCTAATAATTGAACTGGTAAACGTAAGGCAATCTTGCAAATACCTTGTTGTTACCCTCTTTAATTATATCTGAGTATGTTGTTTGGATAGACTCGTACGGATCTTGCAAAGTTTTGATTGCAGCATCTGCACTATTGAATTTCTCCATAAGTTTCTCTAATGAAGTTTTTGATTTAGGGAACTCCTCAATCTTGTAATCCTCCAATTCAGCGTATGATGCAGCATATTTGATTGCATCTTTAATGCCACCAATTTCATCTACAATTTTAATTCTTACGCCATCTGCACCGGTCCATACTCTACCTTGTGCAATTCCGTCTACATAGTC
>JAFYMJ010000339.1 GCA_017556665.1 Bacteroidales bacterium | reverse complement strand
TTGTATCCGTTGTAAGGATATGCGGCGGCATCCCTAAAGAATTTGTTTGTATTCTTTTTGTTGGTGCCATCCATATTGTCGTGGTTGCCATTTACACCAGCCCACATATAATTTTCAAAATGTGGCTCTTTATACATTTGTTGCCAGAAATTGTAGCTGCCTCCCCATGCTGTAATATCTCCCAAATGCAGTACCCACTCAAAAGGCTGGTTGTATTTTTCAACGGTGCTTATCATATCCATAGCACTTTTTGTCCTATGGTATAATGGGGCATATGCGTGAAAATCAGATATTATGCAGGCACTCCATGTTTTTGCACCACCAGTCTTAAAGTAGTGTACGCTGGAAGTGTCACCCCCGGCTATAATCCTGTATTTGTAACTGGTGTTCTTGTCAAGTCCAAGCAATGTTGCATTGTACTTGTTGAATACTAGATCCTGATAGTATTTTTCACCTTTCTCATTTCTGGTAAAAATACCATTGTATGTGTTGCACAACAAACCTTCAAAAACTGTTTTTACACCCTTCTTCCACTCTTTATCCTTTGCTTTGGTATACTCAACAGTAGCATTTTTATATCAATGGGGGTTCCCCAACTTATATTCATCTGTTCCAATGTGTTTTCAGCTGGAGAAGTAACAATACTGAATATCTTCTCTTGGGCATAGGTGCAAGAGAAAACCAGCAGGAACAAGGCGGTAAAAACAGTTTTCATATCTTTTGTTATTGTTGTGTTTGTAAAGTATCGGCAGCCTGTGTTGCAACTTCATCTACCACAATCTCTTCAACTACAACCTCTTCTGTAGGCTCTTGAGTCTTAAAGCAAGAAAGCGGAGATGGAAGGTTTACACATTCAAGTACATTTCCAAGCCAAAGTCCTCCTGCTACAACGCAAAGGAAAATAATGGTTATAAGCCATTTCACATATGCAGGCATCCCTTTTTTTGCATAAGGATCTTTTAGTTTAAGTTTAGGGAATTTGGCAATGTCTGTAAGTGTAGATCCAAATGTAATGCTTATGTTCGCCGACGAGTTTATAGCCCAACCGTTGGCATTCAAAAGTGGAGCAAAGTTTCTGCGTCTTAATTTCATCCAAGCCATAACCATAGATGGACCAGATATTATGATAAGGATACCAAGCACAGCCAAAATTACTTGCCACCATTTTAGCTCTGCTATTCCGGTAGCCAAGCTTGCAAGGGCAGTACCAATCATACCAACAGCCATACCTATTGCAGCAAAAATACCGGCAAACTTGGCAATGTCAAATGGAGGAGTAGGGGTAGCGGCAGCTCCATTCTGTGGAGGTAATGAGGTTGTATTTATTTTGGATGTTGCCTCGGCCATAATCTTGGCATCTTTCTCTGCAGCCTGTTTGTTTATAAAGTTCTCTACTGTTGTAGCCATTCTTCTGTATGGTGACCAGAATGCTTGACCTATACTGATAGGATTATCTATAATTTTGGTAACTACAGCATCGTAACAAGTGCCGTCATTGCTGTAGAAAATTGCATTTTTGCCAATCATCAAATCTCCAATCTCACCAACTGTTACTGCAGCTACAATCTGAAGTGTTCCTGGTTTGAATTTGCTTGTGCAGTCGCAATATAGCAGATACATACCGCTAGATGCTGCCATTGCATTATGTTTACCCATATCTGCAACATTCATACAGAAGTTGCAAGCTCTTTGGTCTATGATTAGTGTTCCAACCTGGAATATTGATTTGACCTCTTTTTTAGGGTTGTAGAAATCCTGGAATGTTACAAAGTTCTTAAGCAGTTTATAGAAATCTCTGTAGATATGCATAAACTTCCCTACGCTGTCAAGATTGTCTGCATACTCTTTTTGTTCCAAATCTTTCTCAATTAATGCCAATAGAGCATCTTTTTGGCAATTCTCTGACAGCTCCTTAATCTTGTCCAAACCTAAAGGCTCAACACATGCTCCAGCCTTTGCTGCTTTCCAAGATGCGTATGCTCCAAATTTTGCACCTATGGCATTCCAGTCTTCTTCTGTAAGAACTTCTTTTGCAGGGTCAAGAGCTATGGCAACAAGAGCATTGAATTTCTCTGCCCATGCAGGGTTTATATAAGATTTAAGGTTTATCTGAGTTTTATCTGTAACCCTTGCTATAGGGTATGATTCAATTTCTGCAGTTTTACCTGTAAGATTATCTGAGCTTATTGCATCAATAAGCGAGCTCTTTACATCCAGACTGCCAACACTCTCTGGTGTGAACGCAGCAAGTTTGGAACGCATAAAGTAGTCCTTTACCTTTAAATCAAGGGCGTTGTACAGCTCTATGGCTTTATCTGAATTCTCTCCATAAGGGGCCTCTACTGC